>NZ_DLHL01000033.1 GCF_002483225.1 Gemmatimonas sp. UBA7669
AACAGCGGTGAGCCCGAGGGCTCCATCCTGCGCGTAACTGCAAGCAGCTACGCAAGTTACATCTTTTTGGTCAGCCACCGTTTCGGCGGCAGCCCCTATACTTACCGAGTGGACCAGAGGATGTCAACCCCTCTTTTTTTCGTCGTTCGTCGCGATCATGTCGCGAAGCCGAATCGATCGAACCACTCGTGCCGCCTCCATCGCGCAGTGCGCGGGGAGTTCGCGGGGAGTTCGCGGCGGGGTCGCTATTATTGCCTCGCGGCAACGTTTGCGCAACCCCCTGTCCCACACTTTCTTCGGCAGCGACCAAGCCCTTACGGCTGAGCTCGCTTTTCCTCCGAAAAAAGCGCGGCGGTCGCCAGGCGACCGCCGCCGTAGTGCACCCTCTAGGACTCGAACCTAGAACCTACTGATTAAGAGTCAGCTGCTCTACCATTGAGCTAAGGGTGCGATGTCCTGCGGGTCCTGCCAACCTCTGCATCTCGCTGACGCGCCAGGAGGGATTCGAACCCCCGACCAACAGCTTAGAAGGCTGCCGCTCTATCCATCTGAGCTACTGGCGCCTACACTCGCACATGGTCGCCCCGAAGGGCACCTGACCTGCACCTGCGTTTCTGCGGATCGGGGCGGCCGGATTCGAACCGGCGACCTCCTGCTCCCAAAGCAGGCGCGATACCGGGCTACGCTACGCCCCGCACATCACCAACCGCCTTGCAGCGGGCGGGTATGTTATCCGAGTCGGCTCCCCGGGTCAACTGGGGACGGCAAAAAAGTTCCGCGCTCCAGCGTCTCCAGCAACGAGCGAAACGCCCGCCCCCGGTGACTGACTGTCGCCTTCGCCTCCGTCGGCACCACCGCAAAGCTCGCCTGCAGGTCCGCCGAGTGGAAGTAGGGATCGTAGCCAAATCCGCCCTCGCCGACGGGAGCGCTCAGGATATGGCCACGGGTTTCCCCGCGCGCCCAGGCCTCGGGCGCCTGGACCCCAGGCATCTGGCCCGCCAGCACTTGGGCTCCCATGGTCTGGGCCCCCATGGTCTGGGCACCCACCGCATACGCGGCGATGCACACGTACCGCGCGCCGCGCTGATCCGCACGCATCGCGCCCGCCGCCTCCAACGCCTTGAGGAGGTGCGCGTTGTTGGCCGCATCCAGCGCGTCGCCGTTCAAGTCGTCGCGCCCGCACCAGCGCTTGCTGTACACACCGGGCGCGCCGTGCAGCGCGTCCACAGCGAGCCCGGAATCGTCGGCGAACACCGGATACGGCACACGCGCCGCGTAGTGACGGGCCTTGGCCAAGGCATTGGCCTCGAAGCTGTCATGCACTTCGATCTGCTCCTCGGCCTCGTCGTACACCACCCCCGCCTCGTCCAACGTAAGCGGTGACCAGCCGTGCGCCTTCAGCAGAGGCAGGAGCTCGCGCACCTTGCCACTGCTGCGTGTGGCCAGCACACAGACGCGGAGCGACGCACTCATGCGCAACGGGACTCAGCCGGCACGCACGCTGCTCAGCGGCCCGTCAAGCACACGCGCCTGCGCTGCCGACAAACTCTCGATGCCGCGCACCGCGAGTCCCAGCAAGGCATCGAGTTCTTCACGCGCAAACGTGCCGTGTTCACCGGTCCCCTGCACCTCGACAAATCGCCCTTCGCTGCTCATGACGACGTTCATGTCGACACCGGCGCGCACATCCTCCTCGTAGTCGAGATCGAGCCGCGGTTCGCCATCGATGAGTCCCACACTCACCGCCGCCACGCGCCGACGCACAGGCGATGCGACCAGGTGGCCCTGCTGCACCATCCAGGCGAAGGCGTCGACGACTGCCACACTGGCGCCGGTGATGGCCGCCGTACGCGTGCCGCCATCAGCCTGCAGCACATCGCAGTCCACCTTGATGGTGAACTCGCCGAAGCGAAAGTCGTCGAGCATGGCGCGCACACTGCGTCCCACGAGACGTTGAATCTCCTGCGTGCGTCCCCCAACCTGTGAGCGCTCGCGCGAGACACGCGTCTTCGTGGCACGGGGCAGCATGGCGTACTCCGCCGTCACCCAGCCCTCGCCACTGCCCTTCTTCCAGCCCGGCACGCCCTGCTCCACCGACGCCGCGCACAGCACGCGCGTGCGACCGAAACTCACCAGGCACGAACCTTCAGCGTAGGGCACGGCCCCGCGCTCCAGCGACACCTCACGCAGGTCGGCGGCGCTGCGTCCGGCGCGCGCGCGCGCCGTCGTTTCAGACGAAAGATCAGCCACAGAATCAGCCACGAAGTTTCTCGATGATGGAGGTAGTGGATTGACCGGGAACGAGCGGTACGACGACAACACGACCACCGCGAGCGCGCACAACCTCCGCGCCGACAATGGTGTCCGGTGAGTAGTCGCCGCCCTTGACAATGACATCGGGCGCGAGGGCCTGCACCAGCGCCTGCGGTGTGTCGTCCTCGAACACCACCACCGCATCGACCGCCTCGAGACCGGCCAGCACCGCTGCGCGTTCCGCCGTGTTGCGCACCGGTCGCGTGGGCCCCTTGAGACGTTGCACCGACGCATCGCTGTTGAGCCCGACGACCAGCGCAGCGCCCTCGCGCCGTGCCCGATCGAGCACCTCGATGTGTCCCGGATGCAGCAAATCAAACACGCCGTTGGTGAAGACCAGCGGCGCCGGTGCCGACGCGCGCCATGCCACCGCGGCGTCCCAACTCATGACCTTGTCCACCGGGCGACGCGGCAGAGGCGGTAGCATGTTCACCACTGCGACTGCACTCCTTCGACGATGTCGTTCATGAGGCTTTCGAGGGCGTTGCGTCGACCGTTGCGTTCACCGCCCTCGGCATACTGCCCTTCGCGCGACATGCTGCCCTTCTTGAACAAGTTGCGCCCCGAGGCGCTCTCCACGATCTCGATATCGAGCGTGAGTTGCAGGCGACGCCGCGTAGAAGTGGTTTGCCGGGGATCAGCAGAGGCACCGGCCGGCAAGTCGACTTCGTACTTGGTGATGGCGCCACGCACCACGAGATCCGCGCGCGACTCGGGCGCCTCGCGCAGGTTGAGTCGATCCCGCATGACGTTGCGCAGCTGCTCGAACACCTCGCGCTGCAACTCGGGAGCCGCCGTCTGATTGTCGAACGGCTGAATGGCCACGGTCTTGAGATGCCGCGGCAGGCCGCCTCCGCCGGAAAAGCGATAGCAGGCCGCAAGCACTCCCGCAGCCGCGGTGGCCACAGACACCTGCATCACCTGACCCAGCCAGCGACGGCGCGACCAGACAGCGGGCAACTCGCGGCGCTGCACGTTTGGGCCGTCCATCTCAGGGCCGTCGCCAGATCGCTTCATCGAAACCCTCAACCGTGGAAGAATCGGTCACGGCAATGGCAAGCCGTCGCTTGCCACGCTCGTGGACGTATTGCACCTGCGACGTGCCACGCTCACCACGCGTGCGGGTGAGCCACTCGATGACCTTGCCATCCTCAACCCGATCGACACGCGTGAGATGGCGACCGGCGAAGGCCACACGCCAGGCGCGTCCATCAGCCGCCGAGGCATCCTGACCGCGCAGGCTGCCCAGGTCTGCCCGCAAGGTATCGCCATCCACCCGGGCGACGGTATCGCGGGTGGCCGGAACCGCCAGGCGCCCCAGTGAGGCCCACAGCAGCGGCACAGGAGGCAGCATGCGTTTGACGAGGTCGATACCAGGTACCATCAGCGTATCGCCAATGAGAATGGCGTAGCCGCCGGCCATGCCGTTGCGCAAAAAGAAGTCGAGTCGGGCCCGCTCCGGCCCCAACACGCGCACGGCCCCGTCGCCATTGGCTTCGAAGGTTTCGTCCTTGTAAGTCCAAGTGAAGCGCAGCACCGTGGGTGTCGCCGGCAGGGTGGTCGGCGGCAGCACGGCCACGGTGGGCGCGCCGGACAAGGGACGCGCAGCGGGTGACGCACAGGCCGCTACGACCACTGTGATGGCAGCCAGCGCGATACCACGAACCGAGTGAGTCCGACGGTGCATCACGGAACACGGACCTGCAACATGAGATCTCCTTGCACGATGCGATCCATCACCTCGAAGCCGGCAATGACACGGCCAAAAACGGTGTAGGCACCATCGAGATGCGGTTGTGATGCATGGCAGAGGTAGTACTGGCTGCCGCCGGTATCGGGACCCGCCGTGGCGAGCCCAAGACAACCGCGGTCATGACGGAGACGCGTCCAGCTCTCGCGCAGCGTGAAGCCGGCACTGCCTCCCGATCCATCGCCGTTCACGTCGCCGTCCTGTACGACAAAATTGGGTACCACGCGATGGAAGATGGAGTTCCGGTACGTGCCATTCTGTGCGAGCCGGGTAAAGGCTTCGACCACGAGCGGCGCCTCACGCGACGCAAGCTCCAGTGTGATGCGGCCATGTTCCGTCTCGATGTGCGCCACCGGACGCGCGGCACCGGGACGCAGGTAGCGCGCAGCCAGCGCTTCGTAGTCGGCCATCGGACGCTCGATGGCTGCGGTGCTGCGCGGCGGACGCGGTGTGGTGTCGCGTATGCCGAGGCGCGCGCGCGCCGCACGCTGCACGCGCACGTCGCTGTCCTGAAGGAGCCGCTGTGCCAGCGTAGAGTCCTCGGCGCGCATGGCGTTGCGCTCACGGCCCTGCATGGCCGCCACGCGAACACGCCAGTCGCCATGCCCTGCCCATTCGGTTTCGACGTTCGAGAAGACGTCGACACCAAGGCGACGTGCCTGCGGTAACAGTGTGCGCCGCGTGACCAGTTGCGTATCCGCCTGCCATGCGCGGTTCCACCGTGAGGCATCGCGCTGCGCGACGTCGGCAAATCCTTCGGCGGCCGCGACACGCACGTTGGGTGCCGTATCGGCAAATCGCGCCATCACCTGCTCGGCCAGCGCATCACCGAACGTCGCGGCACTGCGCACGGCGTTGACGCGCACACGCTCGCTCTGGTCGGTGAGCAACACACGAAGCGCATCGATGGCCGGCGCCGCCAGGGAGTCGCCCACCTGCGTACGCGCGAGAGCACGGGCCACGTGCTGCCTCACCTCTTCGTCGGGATGTGCGCGCAGCGCAAGCAAAGCCCGCACACCGCCCGCCAGTCGATTGCGCGAGATGACATAGGCCGCAGCACGCGCGACATCCGGTGCACTGTCGGCAAGCCATGGCACGACGAGCGCAACCGGGGCCGGACGCAACTTGGCCGCCGCCAGAAGCAGGGCCGCGCGCACCGACGCGGCACGCTGCGCCGCCGTGCTCAACTCACGCGGACGAACGACACCCTCGCCGAGCGCCAGTGCGATGACCGGACGGGCGGGTTCACCGATCTCACCAAGCGACCAGGCTGCTTCGCGCGCCACCGGATCGGGCGCCCCACCCACGGCGCGCGCGAGCGCCAGCACGCCCACCGTGTCGCGCCCGATTCCCATGGCGTAGGCGGCATTGGCGGCAACACTCGTGTCCCCGTCGAGCAGCAGACGCCGCAGCGCGGGATATCGCGCCGTCATCCGTACCTGTCCGATGGCCAGCGCCGTTCGGGCACGCCGATCGGGCGAAGGATCCTGCAGCAGGCTGTCGATCAGCAGCGTGTCGTGCACGCGCTGATCCACCAGACGCAGCAGCGCCGCATCACGACGAAGCGACTCAGGGGAATATCGTGCAGACGACGTCGTTCCGCGCCCGACGCCCGATGATGCACAGGCGCCGAGGAGTGCGCAGGCCAGACCGGATAGCAGGAGGCGCGGAATGGCGCGCGACTGATGTGCGCGCGGTGCGTGCGTCATGCAGCACTCCATGTGGAGATCATGTGTGAATCAGGTGGTCGTCGGTTCAGGAGACGGCGCCGTGTAGGCTCTTTCGAGCCAGTCACGCACCTCGACGGGAAGGCTGGACGGCCGTCCGCTGGCATTGAGACAGACCAATGAGGTGCTGGCGGTAACAAGCAGGGCCCCAGTGTCGGCGTGCACGATGCGATAGCCAAACGTCATGCCGCGCGACCCCACCGCGGTCAGCGTGGTGAAGACCTGCACCCGGTCGTCGTAGCGCGCACTGGCCCGGAAGCGCAGCGCTGCCTCGGAGACAGCCAGCGTCACGCCTTCCCGTTCCAACTCGGCATACGACCGGCCGGCCGCGCGAATGAAGTCCGTGCGTCCAATTTCGCACCAGACCAGGTAATTGGCGTGATACACCACCCCCATCTGGTCGGTCTCGGCATAGCGTACACGCAGCGTGGAGCAGGTCTCGAGGCTCATACAGGGAAGATGGGGCCATTTGTGGCGGCGCGGCAGACAGGTTAGCCTACCATCCGTGCTTCCCACTCCCTGTCATGTCGTGGGTGACGTCCACCTTGGCGTCGCCAGTCGCGAATCGGAACTGGCGCTTCTGGCCTTCCTCCGGCAGATCCCGTCTGCCGGCGGCAGTCTGGTCGTCATGGGGGACCTGTTCGACTTCTGGTTTGCGTGGCGCTATGCCATGCCGCGCGTGGGATTCCGCACGCTGGCCGCGCTGGCCGATCTGCACGAGTCGGGCGTTCCGGTGTTGTGGATTGGCGGCAATCACGATTGCTGGGGCGGCGACGCGCTGGCGGCGGAAACCGGTGCCCACTACACGCTGGCGCCTTGGACCGGACGCATTGGCGCCTGGCAATGCCACCTCGCGCATGGCGACGGGCTGCGGGAAAAGGAGGATGCCCCCTATCGGCGTTTGCGCACGGTGCTGCGGCATCCGTGGTCGATTGCGGCCTACAGCCTCCTGCATCCCAACCTTGCTACGCGCGTGGCCATGGCCAGTTCAAAGACAAGCCGCAAGGGACGGGCGCGTGATGGCGGCGCAGGGCTTCTGGCGGTGGCCACAGCGCAGCTGTCTGCACCTGATGGTCCGGAGCTCGTGATGCACGGGCACTCGCATGTGCCCACGCTGGTGAAGGCTGGGCGCGGCATCTACGCCAACGCCGGGGCCTGGTATCTGGATCAGCAGTTCGTGCGCATTGAGAACGAAGGCATTGGGCGATATCGCTGGCACGCGGGGGCGGAGCCCGAATTGCTGCAGGAGATCAAGCGCCCGGGATCAGAAGCGGATTGAGGCAACAAACCACGGGCCGTTGACCGACGGCACAGCGGAAAGCTGCACCGGCATGTCGAAGAGCTGCGCCGCCACAAAGGCGTCGGCACCGCTGAAGAGATGGTTGAAGGCCACGACGGCCAACCAGTCTTCGAGATGCAAACGGCGCGTGCGAATGAGATCGGCGGTGTACTTGCCCGGCGCTCGCGCCACCGCACGAACCGTATCGCCGGCCGGCGTGAAGTTGGTGGGTAAGGAGTCGGTGCGATATGCCTTGGCCTCACGCAGGTCTGCATTGACACGCCGCAGCATGACGAGTGCTGTGAGTTCGACGCTCGCAAACAGCGCCCCGGATGATCCGCGATCGAGGCGCGACTGCCCGAACCCCGGCAAGGCCAGCGAATACAGGAAGGCACGCTTGGGTGTGAGTGGAGACTTGCCGAGCTGCGCGACACTTGATGTGGGTCTCGCCACCACAGCCGCCGGCTGTGCCTGTGCGCCGGGTGGTGTGGACGGTGGCGCCACGCGCGTGGTGTCTGCGCCTCCCTGCGCCATGGCAGGCGACGACGCAGCCGCGGCGAACGCACACAGCACGGCAGCCGAGCGGACCGCGGCGTGCAGGCTCAGACCGCGTCGCATGACCCGGTGTCTCACGCGGTCGGAATCGCAGCGACGAGTTCAATCTCCACGCTGACGTTGCGCGGCAGCCCGGCAACGGCCACGGTGGAGCGTGCCGGACGTGCGTCACCGAACACGCGCGCATACACGGCATTCATGGCCGAAAAATCGTCCATGGTGCGGAGAAAGACCGTCGTCTTGACGACGTCGGCAAACCCACAGCCCGCCGCCTGCAGTACGGCACCCAGATTGGCGAGCACCTGCTCGGTCTGCGCGGCGACATCACCGTCAACCACTTCCATGGTGTCGGGATGCAGGGGAATCTGCCCGGCCGTGAAGAGAAAGCCGTTGGCCTTTACAGCCTGCGCATAGGGCCCAATGGCCTTGGGCGCGTGGTCGGTGTGCAGCGTCTCGATGGACATGCGTGCGCGGGAAGATGGTGACGCGAATAGGGCCGTCAGGCCGACAGCCCAAAGAAGCGACGCGTGTTGTGCAGGGTCAATGCCGCCAGCGCTTCAGCGGTGCTGCCCCGCACGGAGGCCAGGTGCGCGATGGTGCGTGGTACCCACGCCGACTCGTTGCGTTTCCCGCGGTGGGGGACCGGGGCCAGATACGGCGCGTCGGACTCGACAAGCAGGCGATCATCGGGGACGTCACGCAGGAGATCGAGATCGGTCCAGTTGCGGAAGGTCACGATGCCGCTGAACGAGACGTACCAGCCAACCTCAAGGGCCTGCCGGGCGAGCTCGCGCGAGCCGGTATAGCAGTGCAGCACGCCACACACCGACGCCGCCGCCGCATCGCGCAACATGTCAGCCGTGTCGGCCTCGGCATCACGCGTGTGCAGCACCAGCGGACGCCCAAGTTCGGCGGCCAACTGCAGCTGCACCGTCAGCGTGCGGCGCTGCACGTCGCGTGGGGCAAAGTCGTAGTGGTAGTCGAGCCCACACTCGCCGACAGCCACGGCGCCCTGCGACACCGCTTCGCGAACGAACGACGGGTGCCGCGTATCGTCCCAGGTCGCCGCGTCGTGCGGATGCACACCGGCGGTGTACCAGACAAGACCGGGGAAACGCGCCGCAATTCCCGCAGCACGCGAGGCGGCGGACTCCGATTCACCGATACAGACAAGGGCCCGCGCCCCAGAGGCGCGAGCCCGTTCGATCACGGCGTCCACATCGTCCGCAAAGGCCTCACTGGCCAGGTGCACGTGGCTGTCGGCATACGCCGCCACGTGCACCTCGGGATGTTTGCTCATGTCTCAGCCCGTGCGCCGCGGCGCGTTACCGCGCGGCGAGGCGCTCCGAGCGACCGGTCGGAGCCGCCGGCTCGTTGCCCTTGCGCATGGCCTGCATGGTACGGTCCTCGGCCTCACGCGGATACTTGGACTCGATCCAGAGGAGAATCGGGCCGGCCACGTAGATGGACGAGAAGGTGGCCACGAACACACCAAACGCCATGACCCAGGCAAACGGGCGGATGACCTCACCGGCGATGAACAGCAGCGCCAAGGTGGCCGCCAGCGTGGTGGCGTGCGTCATGACCGAGCGCGGCAGGGTCTCGTTGATGGAGCGGTCGAGGATGTGCGCCAGCCCCTCTCCCTTGTGCGGCTTGCGGAGATTCTCGCGCACACGGTCGAAGATGATGATGGTGTCGTTGGCCGAGTAACCGAGCAGCGTGAGGATGGCCGCCACGATGGTCAGTGACACCTCGAGGTTCATCAGCTTGATGAAGGCGATGGTGACAAGGATGTCGTGCGCCGTGGCCAACACCGCCGCCGCGCCAAAACGCCAATCGAAGCGAATGGCGAGATAGACCAGGGTGAACAGCGAGGCGATGAGCATGGCCATGGCCGCGCCGGTGCGGAGTTCGGCACCCACCTTGGGACCGACGGCTTCGGTCCGCACGATGGTCACGGCGCCTGCACCGTACTTGGCGTCGAGTGCGGTTTGGATTTCCTTGGCCACCCCTTCGGCGCCACCGGCCTGCGCTTCCACCTGCGCTTCACTGCGCGCGCGGATGGTGTACTCGGTGTTGGAGCCGTACTGCTGGATTTCCGCGCCCGTGATGCCGGCCGCATCGAGCGTGTTGCGCACGTCGGCCACGTCAGGTGCCTGCTTGAACTGCACCTGCATGAGCGTGCCGCCAGTGAACTCGATGCTGTAGTTCACGCCGCCGGTGATGCCGAAGGTGACCAGACCCGCCAGAATGAAGGCGATGGTGAGGCCGGCCGACAGGCGCCAGTGCTTGACGAACTCGTACTTGGTGTTGTGGAAGATACGCAGCATGACGGCCTCAGATGCTCAGCGTCTGGGTTCCGCGCGAGCGGTTGAGCCAGATCAGGAAGAAGGTCTTGGTGACGAAGATGGCCGTGAACAGCGACGCCACGAGGCCGGCAATGAGCGTGACGGCAAAGCCGCGCACCGGGCCCGTGCCGTACTGGTAGAGCACCATGCCGGAGAGAATGGTGGCCGCCGAGGTGTCGACGATGGCGCTGAGCGCGTGCTGGAAGCCTTCGTCGATGGCGAGACGCACGGACTTGCCGTGGTCCAGCTCTTCGCGAATGCGCTCGAAGATGAGCACGTTGGCGTCTACGGCGATACCGATGGAGAGCACGAAGCCGGCGAGGCCGGGCAGCGTGAGCACGGCATTGAAGCCGGCCAGCGTGGCCAGTGTGTACACGAGGTAGAGCGTGAGGCCCGCCACGGCCAGCACGCCCGCAAAGCGGTAATAGCTGATCATGATGATGACGACCAGACCCATGGCCACGCCAAGAGCGATGATGCCCTTGTTGATCGAGTCGGCGCCGAGGCTGGCACCAATCTGACGCGTCTCCATGACCTTGAGCGGCACGGGCAGGGCGCCGGCGCGCAGCACGAGCGCCAGGTCCTGCGCGGCCTGCAGCGTGCCGCCACCCAGCGTGATCTGACCATTGCGGCCGATGGCGCTCTGCAAGGTGGGCGCCGTGACGACCCGCTGGTCGAGCACGATGGCCATGTTGTCGCGCACGTGCTTGCCGGTTTCCACCTTGAAGCGACGCGCGCCTTCGTTGTTGAGCGTGAACTGCACCACATTGCCTTCCACCGGATCGGTGGACGGGCGCGCATCGGTCAGCGCCTCACCGGTGATGATGGGCCGCGAATCGAGCACGTAGAGCGTGCGGAACCGCTCGGTGCCCGTCGCCAGCGAATCGACGCCCCAGCGCACCACCTTGCCCGGCGGCATGGCCGCCTGCATGGCCGGCAACTCGAGTGCCTGCGCCATGGCCAGGTACGCGCGCTCAGGCACGATGTACTGTCCGGGGATCTGACCGGGCTGGATGTTGCTGCTGAACAGGCCGCCGGCCGCGGGTGCGGCAGGAGCAGCGGCGCTGTCGGTAGTACCGGCGACGGCCTTGCTGCTGTCCGCCGCGCTGTCCGACTTCTGCGTGAGCAGGCTCCCCACGGTCGTGGGCTTGGCGGAGTCGCCGGTGACGGTCGCGGCGGCGCCGACACTCAAGCCATTGGCGCGCGCAATTTCGTCGAAACGCGACAGCACCTTTTCGAGGGCCTGGGTCTTGTCGGTGATCTGGAACTCGAGGAACGCGGACTTCTGCACCACGTCCTGCGCACGCTCGGCATCATCGATACCCGGCAGTTCGACGACGATGCGATCAGTGCCGACCTTCTGCACGACTGGCTCGGACACACCAAATTCGTCGATACGCTGACGCACCACCTTGATGGCGCGATCGAGCGCTTCGCTCTTGTCGGCGACCGTCTGCTTGGATTCGTCGATCTCGAGCGCCAGGGACATGCCGCCCTGCAGGTCGAGGCCACGCTTGAGCGGGACGCGCGTGACCGTGTCATACACGAACACGCCGTTGCGCTTGACGCGCTCGACCACGGTGCGCGGGAATAGGGCCCAGACGGAGGCCGCGAGGAGTCCCACGATAAGCAGGATGCGGTACTTCAGGTTTGCCATCGATGCCGGTGGCCAGGGGGAATGTCAGCGCGCCGGAATGGAGAGGCGCCGGAACCTATCGGCGCCAGAAGCGCCAAGCCCCCAAACTTACAGGGGTTACCCCACAGACGGTAGTTCGTCCGCGGGCGCATTCTGCGTGGCCGGCCGGCTCAGGCCGTGGTTGCCCGGGTCGGGGACGCGGACAGCGCGGCCCGGGCCTGCGCTTCGTCCCGGGCCAGCTGGTCCTTGAGGGCATCCAGACCGGCAAAAGCCTGCACCCCGCGGAGACGCGCGACAAAGTCGAGGCGTATGTGGGCGCCGTACCAGTCAGCGCCGGCGTCGAAGACATGCGTCTCGATGCGGCGCTGCCGGTCGCCCACCGTCGGCCGAGGGCCGAGGTTGAGCATGCCGCCGAAGCTGCCCTCGGGCAGTTGCACGCGCACGGCGTACACCCCGTCCGGCGGCAGCAGCTTGCGCTCGGAGATGGGCGCCAGATTGAGGGTGGGATAGCCGATGGTGCGGCCGCGCTGGTCACCCTGCACTACCGTGCCGCTGAGGCTGAAGGGCCGCCCCAGTCCGGCGGCCGCCCGGTCGAGGTCTCCACCGGCCACCGCCCGGCGAATGGCCGTGGAGCTGATGGCATGCCCATCGGGTGTGTGCACGGCAGGCAGGACGGAGACGTCGAAGTCGCGGCTCTGTCCCAGCGCCTTGAGCACCTCGATGTCGCCGAGGCGACCACGGCCAAAGCCGTGATCATGCCCGACCAGCAGTTCACGCAGCGCAAAGCGGCCACGCAAAACGTCGTCGACAAAGGCCTCGGCTTCGAGGGCTGCCAACGCGGGTGTGAATGGCAGCACCGCCACATAGGACACGCCCGACTGCGCGAGCATCTCGAGCTTTTCTTCGTGCAGCGTGAGCAACGGCGGCGCGGCGGTGGGATTCACCACTTCGAGTGGATGCGGTTCAAACGTCAGCACCACACTGGGCAATCCACGGCGTTCCGCGTGGGCCACCAAGGTGCGCAGCACATCCTGATGTCCGCGGTGCACCCCGTCGAACGTGCCGACGGTGATGACCGCGCCATCAGGCAGTGGCAGTCCACTCAACTCACCACGCGGATCGGGCGCAAAGGTGTTCACGGCGAATCCTTCGCTGGCAGTTCGTCGGTGTCCGCAGGCAAAACCACGCGTGGTTGCCAGCGATCGTTCACGCGCTCGGCAATCGCGCGCACCTCGTGGCCCTGCATGAGCACCGCCTTCGCTCCGGTCTGTGTCGCCGGTACCGCGCGCCCAAACCGCAGTGCATCGAGTCCTTCGGCGGTGAGCGGCTCCCGCGCGAGCTCCGGGAGCAAACGTGGCTCGGCCGGCTGCAGTGCGACATATCCATCGGCAATACTGCCGGGCTCGAGTGCATCCCAGGGCACCGCCTCCGACACGTACGCGGCTCCACTCTGCACACGACGCAGTGTCGCGCAGTGTGCGGCGCTGCCGAGCGCACGTCCAAGGTCACGCGCCAGGGCGCGAATGTAGGTGCCACCACCGCACGCAATGCGTACGCGGAGCTGGTGGGCGGTGTCGCCGTCGTTCGACGCACCGAGCCAGGTCCATTGATGCACGACTACGGGCACCGCCGGTAGGTCCACATCACGACCACGCCGCGCCAAATCGTAGGCACGCGCCCCATCGACATGCTTGGCTGAAAAGGCGGGCGGCACCTGCAGAATGGGACCAGTGAGTGTGGCTTCTGCTGCCAGACGCACAGGATGCTGCGACTCGCGCAGCACAGACACCTCGGGTGGCGGTGCCTCGCGCGAGACCTGGCCCGTGGCATCATCGGTATCGGTTTCCCAACCGAACTGCACGGTGGCCTCGTAGACTTTGGGCTCCCCGTGCACGTACGGCAGCAGCCGCGTGACCGGCCCTACGGCCACCACCAGCAGCCCGGTGGCAAACGGGTCGAGCGTACCGGCATGACCGACGCGGCGACTGCGCGCCGCCCGCCTGACCCGAGCCACGACATCATGCGACGAGGGCCCGGCGGGCTTGTCCACCAGGACCAGACCGCCTGCGCTCACTCGCCCCCGTCGGCCTGCTGCTCCCGTTCGGTGCGGATCTGGGCCAGCAGTTGCTCAATGCGCGTGGCATGCGCCACGCTCTCGTCGGCCCGGAAATGAATTTCCGGTGCCGAACGCAGACGCAGGGATTTACCGAGCCGCGAGCGGAGGTGCGTGGCCACACTGGCCAGCCCCGCCACCGTGCTCTTCTTGTCGGCTTCGTCACCCATGAGGGTGACGAAGACCGTGGCATGCCGAAGATCGCGCGTGACGTCGACCGCAGTCACGGTGACGAACGCGCGGATTCGCGGGTCCTTGGCGCCTTCCGACAGGAAGGTCGCCACTTCTTCGCGAATGGCTTCGGCGACGCGGTCAGGACGCCGCGGTTCGCCCATGTCCAGCCCTCCTCAGGCCTTGTTGGCCTGGTCGAGGGTACGGGCCACTTCCTCTGTGCGGTAGCACTCGAACATGTCACCGACCTTGACGTCGTTGAAGTTCTCGATGCCGATACCGCACTCGTACCCTTCCTTGACCTCGTTGACGTCATCCTTGAAGCGGCGGAGCGACGCGATCCCGCCGTCGTAGATCTCGATGCCGTCGCGGATGACGCGCACGCGTCCCTTGCGATTGATGATACCCGAGCGGACGATGCAGCCGGCGATGGTGCCGACCCGCGCGACCTTGAAGGTCTCGCGCACTTCGGCTTCGCCGAAGACCACTTCGCGCTCCTCGGGACGCAGCATGCCTTCGAGCGCCGCCTTCACATCGGCAACGGCCTCGTAGATGATGCGATACAGCTTGATGTCGACACCCTCGCGCTCGGCGGCCTGACGCGCGTTGTTGTCGGGGCGCACGTGGAAGCCGATGATGATGGCGCCGGCCGCCTTGGCGAGCAGAATGTCGCTTTCGGCAATGGCACCAACGGCGCGGTGGATGATCTCCACCTGCACTTCCTCGTTGGAGAGCTGCTGCAGGGCGTCGGCGAGGGCTTCCGCCGGACCGCCCTGGTCGGCCTTGATGACGAGGCGCAACTGGCGCTTCTGGCCCGCGGCGGCCTGCGACATGAAGTCTTCGAGCGAGACCACACCACGCGTGGTGCGGCGGCTCTTGGCTTCACGATCGAGGCGCTCACGACGCTGCGCGATTTCGCGCGCGGCCGTGGCGTCGTCCACCACCAGCAACTGATCGCCGGCCATGGGCACGCCCGTGAGGCCGAGGATCTGCACCGGAATGGCGGGACCGGCTTCCTTGACCTGCTTGCCCCGCTCGTCGAGCATGGCGCGCACGCGCCCCGAGTGGATGCCGCAGATGTAGTCGTCGCCCACGCGCAGCGTGCCGTTTTGCACGAGCACGGTGGCCACGGGGCCCTTGCCCTGATCGAGCTGGGCTTCCACCACCGAACCGACGGCGCGGCGTGAGGGGTTGGCCTTGAGCTCGAGAATGTCGCTCTGCAGGAGGATCTGTTCGAGCAGCTCGTTGACGCCCGTGCCCTTCTTGGCCGAGATCTCGGAGTGCAGCACGGTGCCACCGAAGTCTTCGAGCACGACCTCATGCTGCAGGAGGTCCTGCTTGACCTTCTCGATGTTCGCCGTCGGCAGATCGACCTTGTTGATGGCGATGATGATGGGCACACCCGCACTCTTGGCGTGCGAGATGGCTTCAATGGTCTGCGGCATGACCTGGTCGTCGGCCGCGATCACGATGACGACGATGTCCGTGACCTGCGCACCACGCGCACGCATGGCCGTGAAGGCCTCGTGACCCGGCGTATCGAGGAAGGTGATGGTGCGCTTGCCCGCCACCTCCACGTGGTAGGCACCGATGTGCTGCGTAATGCCACCCGCTTCACCCGCGACCACGTTGGCCTTGCGGATGTAGTCGAGCAGCGAGGTCTTGCCGTGGTCGACGTGACCCATGATGGTGACCACGGGCGGACGCGGCCGCAGATCCTCGACGTTGTCCTCTTCGTGCTGATCCGGCACATCGGCGGCGTAGTCGCTTTCCTTGACAGCCTGGAAGCCGAACTCGCCGGCAATGAGTTCGATCTGGTCGAAGTCGAGGCGCTGGTTGATGGTGACCATCAGCCCCAGCGACTTGAAGGCAAAGCCCACGATCTGCGTGGCGGAGACGCCGAGAATCTGCGCGAGTTCGGAGACCGTGATGAACTCGTTCACGCGCACGGTCTTGCGCTCACGCTCGGCGGCCGCCTGGCGCTGCTCCTCCGCCTCGGCGCGCATTTCGGCGCCAAAGCGACGACCCGAGCGGCCACGCTGTGGCGCGCCGCGCAGAGCGGTCATGGTCTTGGAAATGTTGGCGGACACCGCTTCCTGATCCACCGCGCCCCGCTTGTTCTTCTTGCCGCGGCGCTGCTGCTGGTTGCCACCGGCCTGCGAGGCACCCGAGGGGCCGCCACCCTGGCCGCCACCCTGTCCACCCTGCTGGCCACCCTGACCCCCGCCCTGTCCGGGCCGGCGATCATCGCGGCGCTGTCCCTGCTGCAAACCGCCACCCGGAGCCGCGGAGGCCACGGGGCGGGCGGAACCGAAGTTGGGCGACGCGCTGGCGACCGGGCGCAGACGCGGTGCACCAGGCACAACGGGGCGCGGACGGGGACGGTCGGCGGGTAGATCGGGAGCGGGCTCCGTCGCGGCGGGAGGCGCCGGAGGAACAGCGGCAGCCGGGGCAGCAGGAGCCGTTGACGCCGGAGCCGGAGGAACCGCTGCAGCCGCAGGAGCCGGCGGAACAGCGGCAGCCTGAACGCCAGAAGCCTCCGCGGCGGGAGCCTTGACCGCAGGAGCCGCAGGAGCCGCAGGAGCCGGGGGAACAGCGGCCGCCGGAACGGCCGGCGGTACGGCAGCAGCCGGAACGGCGGCAGCCCGAACGGCAGCAGCCTCTGCGGCGGGAGCCTTGGCAGCAGGAGCCGACGGAGCCGACGGAGCCGACGAAACGGCGGGAGCGGGAGCAGGTGCGGCGACAGGATCCGGAGCAACAGGAGCGACCGGCGCTTCCTGCGCTGGGGCTTCCGCCTTGGGGGCTTCCGGCGTGGCAGCTGCTGGCTTTGTGGCTGCCGCTTCTGGCTGTGCCGCTACAGCGACTTCTGCCTTTGAGGCTGCCGCTGTTTGCTGTTCCAAGCCCGCCGCCTGCTCCGCCTCATGCGCTTCCGCCACATCCGCCGCACGCCGGCGACGTACCACGGGCGCGGGCGCCGGCGTTTCCGCCTCGGCGACCGGAGCGGCCTCAGCCGCCGCCTTGCGACGGCGCGTCGGCGCCGCGGGCGCAGGCGCGGCCTTCTCGGCGCGCACGCGCTTCTCGCGCTCCCACCGGGCGCGGATACGGGATACCTGGTCGTCGGTCAGCAGCGACATATGGCTGCGAACCGGCACGTCCATCTGGCGCAGCAGTGCGATCACCTCGTCCGCCGAGATGCCGAACTCACCCGCCATGTCATGCACACGAAGCTTGCTCAACCCGTCTCCTCCTACCGCGAAACGCGCGTCGCGTCGCCCGCCGGGAGTGCCCCGGCTACGGCGCCACGGATCCCGCGCGCCAGCCCCTGATCAACGATCCCGATCGCCGCGGTCGTTTCTCGACCCACAGCGCCGCCCAACTCGGCCGCACTCGGCCACTCCACCATCTCCACCCGCCGGGCCCGCAGGACCGGCACCACCTTCTCGAGCGAGTGGCGCGAGACATCCTGCGCCACGATCGCCAGCACCACGTTGTCCTTCTGCGCGGCCAACCGCACCTGCTCGGTACCGATCACCACCAGCCGGCCTCGCGCACCCAGCCCGACGAGACCCAACACCTTGCGGCGTGTTGCCTCATCGAGAACAGGAGCGCGCGGCGGCTCGTCACTCACGCGCCCTGACCTGCCTCATCGTCTTCGGTGGTCAGCTCATCGATGATAGCCATGATGCGATCGGCCTCTTCCGGCGCGATGCCGGGCAGTCGCAGCAGGTCATCCCGATCGAGATCGAGAATGTCGTTGAGCGTGCGATAGCCCGCGTCGGCCAGCACGGCCACCGTGGCCGTCTCGAGGCCCTCGATCTCATTGAGCGGCACATCGGCGTCCTCCTGCTCCTCGGGCAGCGGCGCGAAGAGCGGACCTTCCCCGCCCTTCTCGAGCCACTCGCGGCTGGAGTAGAGGTCGATCTTCCATCCCGTCAGTTCGGACGCGAGGCGCACGTTCTGGCCATTACGACCGATGGCCAGCGAAAGCTGGTCCTCGTCCACCACGGCCTGAATGGTGCGCGACGCCGCATCACTGAACACACGCGCCACACGCGCCGGCGCCAGCGCCAGCTTGGCGAAGCGCTCGGGGTCGGGCGACCAGGGCACGATATCGATGCGCTCACCGCCCAGTTCGTTGACCACGGCCTGTACCCGCGCGCCCTTGAGGCCCACGCAAGCGCCCACGGGATCGATGGACTCGTCACGCGAGGTGACGGCGATCTTGGTGCGGCTGCCCACTTCGCGGGCCGCCGCCTTGATCTCCACGATGCCCTGCTGGATTTCCGGGACTTCGAGCTTGAAGAGCGCCTGCACGAAGAGCGCGTCGGAACGGCTCAGAATGAGCCGCGGTCCCTTGGGTGTGTCTTCGACGCGCTTGAGCACCGCGCGCACCGGCTCACCCTGATGGTAGTGCTCGCGGTGGTTCTGCTCGCGATACGGAATGATGGCTTCCGCCTCGCGGAACTTGTTGAGCATGACCACCAGCTTGCCGCGTTCGATCTGCTGAATTTCGCCGGAGAGCAGGTCACCCACGCGCCCCGCGAATTCGTCGCGGATGCGCGAACGCTCGCCTTCACGGACGCGCTGAATGATGCGCTGCTTGGCCGCCTGCACCGCCGTGCGGCCGAATTCCATGAAGTCGACCTGGGTTTCCATGACGTCACCGACCTGGAACTCCGGATCCTCGAACCGCGCCTCCTCGAGCAGAATTTCGCGCGACGCGTCCGTGACCTCTTCCACCACCGTCTTCAGCAGCACAATGCGAATTTCGCCCTTGGCGTCGTCGATTTCGACTTCTGCCTGGACGTTGGCCCCGTGCTTCTTGGCCAGGGCGGCATGAATGCCGTCCTGGAGAAGCCCGTGCAGCTCCTCTTTCGTGATCTGCTTGAGATTCGCGAGCTCACGTAAGGCTGTGAGGATTTCCGCCGATCCGGCCATCCGTCTCCCCTATCGTTTCCAGTGGAACGCGAGACGTGCCTGGGTCACGTCACGCAAAGGGACCTGGACTTCCCGGCCCTTCGTGTCACGCACCAGCGCCACCTCCGCGCCGTCCTCGCCGTCCACGGCGAGGATCTCGACTTCCTGCTTACCGCCTGCCAACACCGCACTCGTGACGGTGGCGCGTCGGCCCACAAAGCGCCGCCAGTCGGCCACATGGCGCAACGGGCGATCCGCTCCGGGTGACGACACCTCCAACACGTACTGCTCCGACACCAGCGCGTCGGCCTCGAGACGCGCTTCGAGCGCGCGCGAGGCCGTCGTACAATCCGCGATGGTTACCGTTTCCCCGTCCCGCCGGTCGATACGAACTTCCAGCACCGGACGGGAGCGTGAGCCCCCGCGGCGGAGTTCGACCAGGTCGAAGCCCAGGCTGTCAAGTTCTTGTGTGACAATGGGTTCGAGCGACGTCACCACGATGCACCACCAAACTTCAGGAGAACAAAAAAGTGTGGGGGCCATCCCCACACTTCAGACACCCGCGCGTGGCGGGCGAGGAGTACTCGGAAGTTGCTACTCAGATTCTCAAGCTATGGGGCGGACGGGACAAGGTCAAGCCGACCGAAGGGCCACGAGGCCAAGCAGGCGGCCGCTGTCGCCGCCCCGATGGCTGAAATAGCGCCCCTGATGGCAACGGGTACACCCTTCGTCCACGGTGACGGCCCGTACACCGAGCGCCCGGGCCTGCTCCAATAAGGTGGCGCGTACATCGAGGCAGCCCTTGCCAGAGGCGGGCCGACCGGTGACGGCCTTGAGGACCTCCGGCCCCACTTCATAACAGGCGCCGCAGATGGACGGCCCCAGATGAACCCGGCATTCGGCTGCGGCAAAACCGCGCTCGGCCAACTGGGACAGTCCCACGCGCAGGATGCCGGCCGCTGTGCCCCGCCACCCGGCGTGCAGCACCGCCACCGCCCCGGCCGGATGGGCCACGACCACCGGGGTGCAGTCGGCCACGGTCACCGCGAGGGCGGTACCCGGCGTCGTCGTGAGGTGCCCGTCTATGCCGCGCAGGCGAAGCCAACCGTGCCAGCCGGCGCCGTGGCTCGCCACCTCGGCACCGTGCACCTGATAGGCGCTGGCCAGCCGCTGAATGCCCAGCGCCTCGAAATCCGCCTGCAGGGCGTCCCAGCGGGCCATGACCTCCGCCACCGGCTCAGTGGACGACAGGCCAAACGAACCGGCCGCCCGCGTGGTGGTGAAGCCCAGCACACCATCCGGCAGGTCGGGCACGGGCTCGCATAGACGGAGGACGGGACCGAGGGGGAGACCGGTCATGGCGGCATCACCACCGACGCGGGTTTCGACGTTACCGGGCACTCAACTCCACGCGCTTGATGCGCGCCCCTAGCAGGCCGAGCCGCGACTCGATGCGCTCGTAGCCGCGTTCGATCTGCTGCGCGTTGTTGATGACACTGGTGCCATCAGCGCAGAGTGCTGCGAGCAGCATGGCCATGCCGGCGCGAATGTCGGGCGACTCGACGGTACTGCCGCGCAGACGGGTCGGCCCGGACACGATGGCGCGGTGCGGATCGCAGAGCACGATGCGTGCGCCCATGTTCACCAGCTTGTCGGTGAAGTACAGCCGCGACTCGAACATCTTCTCGTGAAAGAGAATCATGCCTTCGCACTGCGTGGCCGTGACGATGGCAATGGACATGGTGTCCGCCGGAAACGCCGGCCAGGGCTGGTCCTCCAGCTTGGACACATGGCCGCCGAGATCGCTCTGAATGACCCGCGACTGCTCGGCCGGCACGATGAGGTCGTCGCCATCCACCTGACACATGATGCCCAGACGCTCGAAGCCCATGAGCGTGCTGCGCAGATGCTCGATGCCGGCCTTCTCAATGCGCAGCGTGGAGCGCGTGACCGCAGCGAGGCCGATGAACGAACCCACTTCAATGTGATCGGGGCCGATGGCATGTGTGGCGCCGCCCAGCGGCAGACCGCCCTCGATGGTGTACACGTTCGAGCCGATGCCCTCGATGCGCGCGCCCAATGCCACAAGGAAGTGCGCAAGGTCCTGCACATGCGGTTCACTGGCCGCGTTGCGCAGCACCGTGCGGCCCTTGGCGGCGACGGCGGCCACCAACGCGTTCTCGGTGGCGGTGACACTGGGCTCATCGAGAAACACATCAGCGCCCACGAGGCCCTTGGTATCAAAGCGGAAGCGCTCGCCAAGTTCGTAGGTGGCGCCCAGCGCCTGCAGGACATGGAAGTGCGTGTCGAGTCGGCGCCGGCCAATCACGTCGCCACCAGGCGGCGACAGCGTGACGGTGCCGCAGCGCGCGAGGAGCGGCGCCGCCAGCAGAATGGACGCACGAATGCGCGCGCACATGGCCGGGTCGAGGTCGGCGGCACGGACATCCTGCGCGTGAATACGCAGCGAATTGTCGCCGTTCCACTCGCACACCGCACCGGTGGTGCGCACGAGTTCGACCAGCGTTTCGATATCGCGGATGCGCGGCACATTGTGCAGCTGCACCGGCTGATCGGTGAGCAGGGCGGCGGCCACGATGGGCAGCGCGGCGTTCTTGTTGCCGGCCGGGCGGATGCTGCCACTGAGCCGGTGACCCCCTTCGACGACGAACTGGACGGCGGACATTGCGTGGATGGCTGGTCGCGGAATGTGAGAGCGGGCTGGCGCATGCTGGGGGTCCCGCATGCGCCCGAGCGAAGCATAACACGGCCCGCGCCATGGACACGAGCCGCCGTGAGCCTTAGATCACGGGATATGCTGCTCGCCGATGCACTCCTGCGGCACCTGCCGCTGCCGCTGCTTCAGGCACTGACCGTGCCCGATACCATTGTGGCCCGCACCATCCCCGACCGCGGGGTGCTGGAGTGGACCACGGGTCTGCTGCAGATCCTTGTGTTGTTGCTGGGGGTCGGAGCGCTGATCACGCTGATTCTGCTGCTGCGCGCCCTGCGGGACGCCGTGCAGGGCATGAACAAGACGCTGGCCAAGCTCACCACCGACACGGCGCCCATGCTGGCCAACGCCAACGCCATGGTGGGCGATGCCCGCGAAATGGTGGCCATGGTGCGCCGCGATGTGGAGCAGGTCACCGATGCCGCGGCGGCCATTTCCGACGAGTTGCTCAACGCGGCCGAGTCTGCCGCGCAGCGCGTGGACGAGGTCAACGCCGTACTCGACGTGTTGCAGGATGAACTCGAGGGCAGTGCCATTTCGGCGGTGGCCACGCTGCGCGGGGCGCAAGCGGGCGCCAGGGCCTTTGCCGCAGAGCTCAGCGGAAAGAAGAAGCGTCGCCGGCCCACGCTGCCCGATGCGTCGAGGTCCGACGTGCCGATGCCGCGGCGCCGCGACGCCGTCGACTGAACCCGCCCCCCATGTCGGTACGCGGGTGCTGGCCCGTGTGGGCTGCGTTGCTGCTGGTGGCACTCTGCCCCACCGAGGCCTGGGCGTGGACGCCAGGCACGCACGTCTTTCTCGGTGATGCCGTGCTGTCCAATCTGACACTGCTGCCCGGTCATATCGCCGATCTGCTGCGCAGCTTTCCCGCTGACTTCCTCTACGGGTCGATTGCGGCAGATACGAGCATTGCCAAGAAGTATGCGGAGGTCGGCCGACATTGTCATGCCTGGCATGTGGGCCTCGAGATTCATGACGAAGCCGAGCCGCCAGCGCTCAAGGCGTTTGCGCTGGGTTACCTGTCGCATCTCGCCGCCGATGTGGTGGCGCACAATTTCTTTGTGCCGCGGCAACTGGCGGTCACCTCGAGCACGACGGCCCTTGGCCACAGCTACTGGGAAAGCCGCATCGACACGCACATTGGCGACCCCTGGCCGCGGCGGGCCCGGGAGCTGCTGTCTCTCGATCACTCCCGCGCCGACCAGCACCTCGATCGCATTCTGAGTCCCACGCTGTTCGGCACGCCCACCAACCGCCGCATCTTTCGCGGCATGGTGTACGTGACGGACACCGAATCGTGGCAGCGCATCTTCCAGCTCGTGTCCGAAAACAGTCGCTGGGATCTGAGCGACGCCGACGTGTCCCGATATCTGGCGCGCTCCTTCGATTACATCGTGGACCTGCTCTGCCACTGGGACCAGAGCGAGCCGTATCGCTACGATCCGTCAGGTGAGCTGCCGCTGCGAGAAGCCAAGAAGGTGCGACGGCTGGCGCGGCGACAGGGGGGTGACATGCGAGCGGCCCTCGAAGCCGATCGCATGTTCGGCATGCCGACCACGCCGCTGCGCCACGCGGCCGACCTGCCGTCCCCCCTCTTCATCCCGCGCGAGCTGCGAGCAGTTGGTTGACCTTCTTGGGGTCGGCCGCGCCCTTGGACTTCTTCATCACCAGCCCCACCAGCACGCCCTGCAGTTTGCGCTCGCCACTGACAAAGCGGGCGGCCTCGGCGGGGTTCTCGGCCAGCACCTCGTCAATCCAGGCCACAAGCGCGCTGTCGTCGCGCACCTGCAGCACCCCTTCACGCTCGGCCAGCACGCGTGGATCCTCGTCTTCGCGCTCGAGCAGAGCAAAGAGCTGACGCGCCGCGGTGTTGGACACGTCACCCGCCGCTTCGAGACGAATGAGCGCGCCCAGCCGCGCGAGTGACACGGGATGCGCCTCGAGCGCACAGCCGCTGGCGTTCACCGACGCCAGCACCGGCCCCAGCATCCAATTGGCTGCGCGGCGCGCATCGCCGCTTTCCTGCACCAGCACTTCGAAGCGGTCCGCCAACAGACGGGACGCCAGCAGCTGTTCAATGTCTGCCTCGGGCAGTGCATGCTCGCGCGCAAAGCGCGTGCGCCGCGCCTCGGGCAACTCCGGCAGCGCGTCACGCTGTGCCTGTCGCTCCGCCGCACGCACCACGAGCGGCGGCAAGTCCGGATCGGGGAAATAGCGATAGTCGTGACTGCCTTCCTTGCTGCGCGCCGGACGCACGACGTTGCGCTTGTCGTCGTACAGCATGGTCTGCTGCTCAATGCGTCCACCGGACGACAGCACCTGCACCTGGCGCGCAAACTCGATCTCCACCGCGCGCTCAATGGCCGAGAAGGAGTTGAGATTCTTGACCTCGGTCTTGGTGCCAAGCGCCGTTTCACCAACAGGACGCACGGAGATGTTCACATCCACGCGCAGTGAGCCCTCTTCCATGTTGGCGTCGGAGACATCGGCATACTCGAGAATCTGCCGCAGACGCCGTGCGTAAGCCGCGGCCTCAGCGGCGCTGCGGATATCCGGCTCTGAGACAATTTCGACGAGCGGCGTGCCCGCACGATTGAGATCAATGGCCGAGGCCTGCGGGAAACGGTCATGCACGGACTTGCCCGCGTCTTCTTCCATGTGCACGCGATGCACCCGAATGACACGCGGCGTACCATCGGCCTGCTTGCCAATGACCACCTGGCCGTTGGTGGCCAGCGGACGATCAAACTGCGAGATCTGGTAGCCCTTGGGGAGATCAGGGTAGAAGTAGTTCTTTCGCGCAAAGATGGACGTCTCGTGCACCGTGCACTCGAGAGCCAGCGACGCGCGCACGGCCAGGGCCACCGCGTGATCGTTGATGACCGGCAGCGCGCCCGGCAAACCCAGACACACCGGGCAGGTGTTGACGTTGGGGGCCTCACCAAACGACGTCGCACACCCGCAGAAGATCTTGCTGCGTGTGCGCAGCTGGCAGTGTACTTCGAGGCCGATGACCAGTTCCCAGTCGCGGCCAGCCGCTGATGCGAAAGTGGCGCTCATCGATGGGCCTCCGCGCCAAGCGACTGTTCAAGCGCGGCCGCCGCACGAATCATGACGGCCTCACCGAACGCCGGGGCGAGCAACTGCCCACCAACGGGCATGCCCCGCACACGCCCGATGGGCTGCGACATGGCGGGAATGCCCGCGAGATTGGCCGTCACCGTGTAGATGTCGCTCAGGTACATCGCGTAGGGATCGGACACTTCACCGAGACGGAAGGCGGGCGTAGGGGCCGTTGGCGTGAACAACAGGTCCACACCGCTGGCAAAGACCGCACGGAATTCGTCAGCGATCATGGCGCGCACAGCCTGCGCTCGCTTGTAGTACGCGTCGTAGTAGCCGGCACTGAGCACGTAGGTGCCCAGCAGAATGCGACGCTGGACCTCGGCGCCAAAGCCGTGCGAGCGCGTACGTTCGTACATCGGGCCCAAGTCGTCCGCCGCGGCGCGCTGCCCGAAGCGCACACCATCATAGCGGGCCAGATTGCTCGAGGCTTCAGCCGGCGCGATGATGTAATAGACCGGGATGGCGAGGTCGGTGCTGGGCAGTGAGACCTCGCGCACTTCGGCACCGAGACGGCGCAAGTGATCGAGTGCACGCCGGCAACTTGCCGCGATGTCCGCGTCGAGTGACGCGGGGAAATACTCACGCGGCACACCGACCACTAGTCCGGCAAGCGGCGACGAGCCGCCAACGGCATCGTCGGTGGGCACGAGCGGCGAGACTGGCACGTCGGCACTGGTGGCATCGAAGCGATCATGCCCCGCCATGATCTCGAGGCCGAGCGCCGCCTCCGCCACAGTCGTGCCGAACACCCCCACGTTGTCGAGCGACGACGCATAGGCCACGAGCCCATAGCGGCTCACGCGTCCGTAGGTGGGCTTGATCCCCACAATGCCACAGAATGCAGCGGGCTGGCGCACGGACCCACCGGTTTCCGAACCCAGCGCCACGCGCACCACGCCGGACGCCACGGCCGCCGCCGAGCCGCCGGAGCTGCCGCCCGGGACGCGTGAGGGGTCGAGCGGATTGCGCACGGGGCCGTAGGCGCTGTTCTCGTTGGACGAACCCATGGCAAATTCGTCCATGTTGGTTTTGCCAATGACCACAGCCCCTGCCTCGCGCAGGCGCCGCACCGCGGTGGCTTCGAAGGGACTGACGTACCCTTCGAGCGTGCGCGAGCCGCAGGTGGTGGGCAGTCCCAGTGTGGCGAGGTTGTCCTTGATGGCCACGGGCACACCGGCGAGCACGCCATCGGGCGCAATCGTGCGCGCCTCACGATCGATGGACAGAAACGCGTTGAGCCCCTCGGGACCTGCCTGCACGCGGTCGTAGGCGCCCCAGGCGGCGTCCACGCCGTGCGCCTTGAGTGCAGCCAGTGCGGTGTCCCGACTCATGCCTCGCGCTCCGCGGAGGCGCCAAGCGCCTCATGTGTGGCCAGGCGCGGCACAAGAAAGAACCCGTCGCGCATGGCTGGGGCAAAGGCTTCGCGTTCGCGCGCCAGCGAATCAGAGGGCTGTGCATCATCGCGGCGGGCCACGTCCACGCGCTGGGCCGCCTGCTGCCAATCGCCAACGGCGTCCGGCACCTGCACCTGCTGCAGCACGTCCATATGCTCGAGAATGCCGTTGAGCTGACTCACGAGCTGCGGCAACTCGGCCTCATCGAGTCCGAGCCGCGCCAGCCGCGCCACATGACGCACATCTTCGGGGGTAACCGACATCACTCCCACCCTCGTTCGAGTTTGGCCTGCGCGAGCACGAGCGTCTTGCGCCCGATCTCCTCGTCATCGAAATCGATGCGCACCTTGGTGTCGCGTCCGCTGCCCGTGATCTCGGCAATGGTGCCACTGCCGAACTTGGCATGCTTCACACGCTCGCCCGCACGCAACATCGGCTGGTCCTGCGACTCGTCTTCCGGCGCGTTGTCGACGGCGCGGCGATTGGGCGTGCTGAAGTTGGCCACCTTGGCCGAGCCGAAGCCTCCGCCCTGACTGGCCCCTCCACGTGTGCCATAACCCGATGATCCATAGCCCGAGGATCCGTAGCCCGACGAGCCAAATCCGGACGAGCCCGACCCACTCCGTTGCCCCGCGCCGCCGGTTGCGCCGAACCCGCTGCTGCGACTCGCGCCACCGTATGAACCGAAGCTGCTGCCCGCGCTGCGTCCCTCCGATCTCGCCCGCGCGGTGCGTCCGCGTTCTGCGAGCGAGGGCGTGATGACCTTGAGAAAGCGCGAGGGCATGGAGAACATGAGCTCGCCGTTCCGACGACGCTGTTCGGCGCAGGTGAGATAGAGCTTCTCCTCGGCACGCGTGATGCCCACGTAGAACAGCCGCCGTTCCTCCTCGAGCTGCGACGGGTCTTCGGCCGCGCGCGCGAGCGGAAAAAGTCCGTCTTCGAGCCCGCACACAAACACCACCGGGAACTCCAGCCCCTTGGCGTTGTGCATGGTCATGCATACCACGGCGTCGGCCGAGGGATCGAGCTTGTCCACACCGGCCACCAGCGTGGAGGACTGCAGGAAGTGATCGAGTGGGGTGAGCCCCACTTCCCCGCCCTCGTCGGCCACGACTTCGGCCGCGCCGGCGATGAGTTCGCGCACGTTGTCGATGCGCTCGATGCCTTCGGGGCCCTCGGCCTTCAGATGATCGGCGTACCGAATGGCCTGCACCAGATCCCGCAGCAACTCGTCCACCGCCGCATCGACGGCGGCGGTGCGCAGGCGCTGCACCAGCGTGGTGAATTCGCTCAGGGCCGTACGCGCGGCCGGCCGCAGCGTGGCCAGCACATCGGTGCGCGTGGCCATGTCGAGCAGGGGCCGCGCCTCGGCTGCTGCCCGGTCGGCCAGCAACGCGAGCGTGGCCTCACCCAGCCCACGCTTGGGCACATTGACGGCGCGGCGGAAGGCTTCGTCGTCGGCGGGGTTGGCCACCAGCTTGAGGTAGGCCATGAGATCACGGATTTCGCGGCGATCGTAGAAGCGCACCGCGCCCACCAGGCGATACGGAATGTTGCGCCGACGAAAGCTGTCTTCGACCGCGCGCGATTGCGCGTTGGTGCGGTAGAGGACGGCGCAGTCGCGATAGCCCAGATCGGAGCGGGCCCGCCGCGCCATGATGGTTTCGGCAATGAAGTCTGCCTCGTCCCGTTCATCGAGCGCCTCGATGAGCGTGACGGGTTCGCCGGCCGGCCGCGTGGCGCGCAGCGTCTTGCCGCGCCGTTCGGTGTTCTCGGCGATGACCACATTGGCCAGTGCCAGCACGTTGGGCGTGCTGCGGTAGTTCTCCTCGAGACGCACGATGCGCGCACCGGGAAAGTCGCGCTCGAAGTCGAGGATGTTGCGGATATCGGCGCCGCGCCAGCCATAGATGGACTGGTCGTCGTCACCCACCACCATCACGTTGCGATGTGCGCCGCCGATGAGTTGCACGAAGCGATACTGCGCCGCGTTGGTGTCCTGATACTCATCCACCAGCACATAGCGGAAACGCTGCTGGTAGTGCGTGCGCAGACGCTCGTCGGTTTCGAGTGCGCGCACGGGCAGGACCAGCAGATCGTCGAAGGTGACGGCGTTGGCCTGCTGCAGCGCCGTTTCGAGATCGGTGTACACACCGGCCACGGCGGTGCTGAAGGTGTCGCGGGCCGTGCGCGCGTACTCACTGGGGGAGACGAGCGCATTCTTGGCGCCCGAGATGGCACTCAGTATGGCCTTGGGCGCAAACTGCGTGGGACTCAGGCGCCGCTTCTCCATCACGCGCTTGACGGCCCCGATGGTGTCGTCTTCGTCGTAGATGGTGAAGTTCTGTTCGCGGCCCACCAGTGGGGCCACGCCACGCAGCATGCGCGCGCCAAGGGCGTGGAAGGTGCCACACCACATGCCCTTGGGCTCGTGGCCCAGATGCCTGGCGATGCGTTCGCGCATCTCGCCGGCGGCCTTGTTGGTGAACGTGACGGCGAGGATCTCATGCGGCGCCACGTTGCGCGCCCCGATGAGTCGCGCAATGCGGGTGGTGAGCACGCGCGTCTTGCCCGAGCCGGCACCGGCCAGCACGAGCGCGGGCCCGTCGTCGTGGAACACCGCTTCCCGCTGCCCCGGATTGAGGCCGCGTGTGATGTGGTCGAGGTCGAGAGCGGGTGCCGCTGGTGGCACCACGTCAAACAGGCTTCCGGTCCATCCCGTGGTCATCCACGCAAGATAATGTCGAAGGCGGCGCCGCGGTCGGTGTCGGCCAGCAGCAATTGCCCCCCATGGTGCTCTTCCACGATGCGCCGCGCCAAGGACAGCCCGATGCCCCAGCCGCGATCCTTGGTGCTGAAGCCCGCATCGAAGATTCGGCGCCGCAAGTGCCGAGGGACGCCCGGACCATCGTCCTGCACACGAATGCGGACGCCCTCGGGCTCGGCGCGTGCAGAGATGACCACCTCACCATTCTTGCCGCCCAGAGCGTCCATGGCGTTCTTCACCAGCACCTCAAGCACCCACTCGAGCAGCACGGTGTCACCCGGCACCGTCACCGCCTCCTCGGGATGCTCACTGCGGATGCGTACGGTGCGCGCGAGTGTCGGCGCACGCAGGGCGAAGTACTCGGCGATACGGTCGACCATGGCGTTGCAGTCCACCTCATCGCGCCGTGGCGGCCGCCCGATGCGCTCGAAGCGATGCGACACCCGCTCGAGACGCTGCACATCCTGCTGCATGGCTGCCACGGCCCTCGTAGGTGTGGCACCGGTGACCGAGTCTTCGAGCAGTTCCAGCCAGCCCGCCATGGCGGAGAGCGGCGTGCCCAACTGGTGCGCCGCCTCGCGGGCCATGCCGGCCCACACCTTTTCGCGCTCGGCGCGGCCGCGCTCCACCAGCGCGTAAATGCCAAAGCCCACCAGCAGCACGATACCCACGGCCTGCAGCGCGGGAATGGTGCGCAGGCCAGCCACGACCTGGCTGTCGCCCAGGTGCACAGCACCGATGGCCGGCTCCACGATGGCCGGATTGCGCTTGTCGAGCTGCGCCACGAAGGCCCGCATGGCGGCTGTATCGCGGGTGATGTCCTCGGGGACGTTGGCACTGGCCGTGACCCGGCCACTGGGGTCGGTCACCACAATGGGCAGGCCCGACTCACGAATGGCGCGCGAGAGGTCAAAGAGTGCCACGGTGGGATCGGCGGTAGCACTCGTGTCCTGCAGCGCCTCGTAGATGCGCGCATACATGCGCGCCTGCACCGCCGCCTCCCGGCGCAGGGATGTCACCACCTGCTGCGTGTAGAGCACGTACCACGCCAGCAAACCCAGCACCCCAATGACAATGGCAATCACCGGCCATCGACGGCGTCGCAGGCGACTCATGGGTGCCGGATTGGAGGGGGGAGTGCGAGGGCGGGCGCGGACGGGACGCTGCAGACGTTACAGCGTCGCCCGTCCGAAATACGGTTGCAATGCGGCCGGCAGGCGCACCGTGCCGTCGGGCTGCTGGTGATGCTCGATGATGCTGGCGATGATGCGCGAGAAGGCGAGCGCCGAGCCATTGAGCGTGTGCACGAAGCGCGGCTTCTCACCGGCTGCCGGACGATAGCGGATGTTGGCCCGCCGCGCCTGGAAGTCGGTGAACACGCTGCAGCTCGAGACTTCGAGCCACTTGCCCACCGCCGGCGCGAACACCTCAAGGTCGTACGTCATGGCACTCGAGAAGCCCGTGTCGCCCGCCGCGAGCAGCACGCGGCGATACGGCAACTCGAGACGCTCGAGCATCGTCTCCGCTTCGCGCGTGAGGCGCTCGAGTTCGTCGCGCGACGTTTCGGGCGTCGCGTAGCGCACCAGCTCCACCTTGTCGAACTGGTGAACCCGCAGGAGACCGCGCGTGTCCTTGCCGGCCGACCCCGCCTCGCGGCGGAAGCAGGGGCTGTACGCGCAGAGGCCACGCGGCAAATCCGCCGCCTCGAGGATTTCGTCGCGATACAGGTTGGTCACGGGCACTTCGGCCGTCGGGATGAGGAACATGCCCTCCTCGTTGAGGGCGTACATGTCGTCCTCGAACTTGGGCAACTGGCCCGTACCTGTCATGGTCGCGCGATTGACGACCACCGGCACCCACACTTCCTCGTAGCCATGCTCACCGGTGTGCACGTCGAGCATCATGTTCATGAGCGCGCGCACGAGCTTGGCACCGGCGCCGCGATAGACGATGAAGCCCGAGCCCGCCACCTTGGCGCCGCGTGGCAAATCGATGATGCCCAGTTCAGCGCCCTTGTCCCAATGCGGCACCAGCGAGGCCCCGTCTTCACGCGGTGTGCCCCAGCTCGACACCACCCGATTGTTGGACTCGTCGCCCTCCGGCACCTCGGGGAGCGTGATGTTGGGCAACTCGTACAGCAGCTGCTGCACGGCCTCTTCGGCCGCCGTGCGCCGCGCCTCGAGCGCCGCAATGGACTCGCCCACGGCACGACCAGCCGCAATGAGCTCGCTGGCGTCTTCACCGGCCTTGCGGCGCTGCGCGACCTCCTGCGTGATGCGATTGCGCTGGGCCTGCTGCGCTTCCACTTCGGTAATCGCGGCCCGGCGCTCCTTCTCGAGCGCGTCCGCCCGATCGAGCACGGGCGCGAGCTCCTCGAGCCTCCCGCGGCGGCGCATGCCTTCGCGCAGATGATCAAGCTGATCGCGCAGCAGTCGAATGTCGTGCATGATGAGCGGGGTTACGCGGTCGAAGTATGGACCAGTGTGACGGGGTGTCGCGATCAGTTCCGGGGCAGGCCTTCGGTCAACGCCCGATAGCCGCAATTGCGATTGGTGAGCGAACGCACGACGAGGCGGCGTTCAGCGACGATGATGCTGTCCACCACGAGCTTGGCGTAGAGCGGATCACCGAGGAAGCAACCGCCGCCCTGCACCTGCACGAGCACCGTCTCGCCGACTCCCACCACGAGGGAGGTGTCGGGACGGAACCCGGTCGTGGGCGCACGCTCCATGGCCGTGAAGGACGCGTCGCTCGTGCGCAGGCCCAGCGAGGGCGCGCCGGCAGGCGGCAACGGCACCACGACCCGCACTGGCACGAGGGATACGCGGTTGTTCGCCGTGAGGTCGAAGGCCATGTCAAAGTTCACGGCGCCGTTGGACAGGATCTGCGGGCGCTCGAGTGACTCGGTCGTGAAGCGGTAGGCCGCCGGCAAGGCCGGCGACGTGCCCGACATGGCGTACACGGAGTACGTGCGGATGACGTTTTCCGTGGTGGCCGGCGAGAGCAGGTTGTTGTCGCCACCGCAGGCGCCAAGCGCGCTCACTGTGACACAGGCCACCAGAAATGACAGGGCGCGCCGAGCGAGGCGGGGCGCGCCGAAGGCGAAACTGGACAACTGGATCCCCATGGGAATTCTCGAGAGTGAACCGACTGGTTCAGCGATGTGGACGATACCCCCCAACTCCTGTCGGGGCAAGCGCTTCGGCCGTTTGAATGGTCGCTTGACTTCATCTGCCGCGTGCGGCAGCGTTCCGCCATGCCCACCATTCGCGATCTTGTCACCGCCCTGCGTCGCCGCGACGGGGTGGACGCTGCCATCGTGCTGGGTCGCGATGGCCTGTTGATCGACGGGGCCAGCTCGGCCCCGCTCGATCCCGAGGGCCTCGCGGTCCATGTGCCGCCCCTGGTGCACGCCGCGCAAGAGCTGGGCGTGTTTGCGCAGCGTGGCACGTTGGGACTGACCGTCCTGGAATACGACCGCGGCCCGGTGGTCGTGGCGCCCCTGTCCAGCGACGCCTACCTGCTCGTGGCCCTGCAACCCTCCGCCAATCTGGCTGCCCTGCTCTTCGAGTTGCGTCGCCATCGTTCGCAGATTTCCGCCCTCGTCTGACGGCGATGGCCACCATCCTCGTGGTGGAGGACGAGCCGCACATCGGCCGCATCATTCGAACCCGCCTCGAGCAGGAGGGTTTCCACGTCGAGGTAGCGGAGACCGGGGTTGAAGCGCTGGATCGTCTGGCCCTGATGCCCGAGACGGCCTTGATCGTCCTCGATCTGATGCTGCCGGTGCTTTCGGGTGTGCAGGTGCTGCATGCCGTGCGCCACGATCCCCGGCTGCATCGCCTACCCTGCATCGTGCTCACGGCCGCCGGACAGGACGAGCAGCTGCGTGAGGTCGAAGCACTGGGCGTGTTCGACATCATGACCAAGCCGTTCAGTCCCCGCCGTCTGGCCGCCCGTGTTCAGGAGTGCCTCGCCCAGGCCATTCCCGCCCCTTCTCTCTCCGAATGACAAACGTGACGCGTTGGAACGTGGTGCTGGCCGGTGGTATCGGCTCGCGCTTCTGGCCGCTCTCCACTCCCGAGCGACCCAAGCAGCTGCTGCCGCTGGTCACCGATCAGCCCATGCTGCGCGATACACTCGACCGCCTGCGCGACTCGGCCCCCCCGGAGCGCACGCTGGTGCTCACCAATGCCTCGCTGCGTGATGCGGTACTGGCCATGGAGCCGTCGCTGCCGCCGGAGAATGTGATTGCCGAGCCACGCCCGGCGGGTACCTGTGCGGCATTGGCCTGGGCCGCGCGTTGCATTGCGGCGCGCAGCGGTCCCGAGGCCGTCATGGTTTGCACGCATGCCGACTGGTCCATTGGCGATGTGGCGGCGTTCAGCGCTACACTCGATCGTGCGGCACAGTTGGCCGCGAGCCGCCAAGCGCTGGTGACGGTGGGCATTGTCCCCTCGCGTCCCGATCCGGGGTTTGGCTACATCCAGCCCGGTGACGACGTGGGCGATGGTGCGCGGCGCGTGGCGCGCTTTGCCGAGAAGCCCGATCGGGCCACGGCCGAACGCATGCTGGCAGCAGGCTATCTGTGGAACTCGGGCATCTTTGCATGGCGTGTGGGCGATTTGCTCGAGGAGATTCGTGCGCTCACCCCCGAAGTGCAGCCGGCACTCGAAGCGGCCGGTGACGATCTCGCGACGTTCTTTGCGCAGGTGCAGTCCATCGCCATTGATGTTGGTGTACTGGAGCGCAGCCAGCGCGTGCTGGTGTTGCCCGGGCAGTTCGGCTGGGACGACGTGGGCACCTGGGCCGCACTGCATCGTGTGCGTCGCAAGGATGCCAACGACAACGCCCTGCACGGCGCGGTGTTTGCGCTCAAGGCGGCGGGCAATGTGGTGCACGCCGAGGACACACAGGTCGTGCTCTACGGGGTGCAGGATCTGGTGGTGGTGGCGCGCCACGGCCTCACCATGGTGACGACGCGCGAGCAGGCGGCCGATCTCAAGACGCTGCTGGACGCGCTGCCCTCCGACGTGCGTGGCGCCTGACATGAGCGCGCTCCTGCTTGTTGACGACGAGGTGGCGCGCGGGTTCGAGCCCTTTGCCACGTCGCGTCCAGGCGGTGAGCTGCGCGTAGGGGCGTTGTTGCTGCGCGAGCGCTGGACGACAGTATTCGGGGTGAACGCCGAGTCCGTGGCGTTTGTGAGCGCGGCACATTTGCAGGGGTTTGCCGAGTTCGATGCGGCGCCGTGCTGCCCGGATGTGTCGGCGTGGCTTCGGGAGACCGGCACCGACGACGTGTGGGTGGTGAACACGCGAGCCGTTCCCATGCTGGATGTCGCGCTGCCTGGAACGGCGACGACGCTGCACATTGGAGGTCGCGTCGCGGCCATTCGCCTGTCGGCGTCGGAAGCGGCCGGGCACGAGCTCGCACTGCGCGCGGGCACGTGGCCGTTTGCGGAACGCCCTGCAACTCAGGCGCACGACATCGATGGCGTGTGGCTCGACGCCGTATGGGACATTGTGCGCCATGTGGTGGCCCTCCTGCAACGGGACATCCCGCATCTCGCCGCGCGGGCTGAGGCCACGCGCCTCGAACCGTCACACGCGAGCATCGTGGTGAGCGGTCCGCATGCGGTGTGGGTGGAAGACGAGGTCGTGGTGGAGCCCATGGCCTACTTCGATACGTCGTCGGGGCCCGTGCTGCTTCGGCGCGGCACGCGCGTGCAGGCATTCACGCGCATGGTGGGGCCGTGTTACGTGGGTGAACATTGCACGCTGTCCACCGATCGCATTGCGGCGAGCGCCATTGGCGAGCATTGCCGCGTGCATGGTGAACTGTCCACGTCGGTGCTGATTGGGCACAGCAACAAGAGCCACGATGGCTTTGTGGGCCACTCGGTGCTGGGGCGTTGGGTGAATCTCGGTGCGGGCACCATCACCAGCAATCTCAAGAACACCTACGGCCCAGTGGCACTCTGGACGCCGTCCGGTGCGCGTGATACGGGCCTGCAGTTTCTCGGCACCTGTTTCGGGGATCACGCCAAAACGGGCATTGGTTTGTGCCTGACAACGGGCTGCGTGATTGGTACGGGTGCCAACGTGTTCGAACACATGCCGCCCAAGGCCGTGGCCCCCTTTGCCTGGGGCAGCACGCCGCCCTACGCCACGCATGCCGTGGACAAGTTCCTCGATACGGCCGCGCGCATGATGGCGCGGCGTGAGGTGGTATTGAGTGCGGCGCAGCGCGCGTGGTGGGCGACGGTGCATGCCTATGCGGCGGCCGATGCGCGCTGGCCGCGGGGCTGATGTGGACGTGCGGTGTGCGTGGGCGATACGTGAGATGCGTGAGATGCGTTCTTGAGCGCCAGCCATAGCAGCAACCGTTCCCCATTGCAGGTGACGGTGTTGGGCTCGGGCAGTCGGGGCAATGCGCTGCTGGTGGACGGCAGCGCGGGCACGGTGCTCATCGACGCCGGCTATGGTCCGCGGGCGCTGCAGCAGCGGCTAAGCGCCGTGGGCCGGCGGCACGACGAGATACAGGGCCTGCTGCTCACGCATGAGCATGTCGATCATGCCAGTGGCGCGCCGGCGGTGAGCGCCAAGTGGGGCGTCACGGTACATGCGACGCCGCGCACACTCGCCGCGCTCGATACGCTGCCAGACGGACCACCGGTGCATCGGGCCGCGCTGGCCGAGCAGGGCGCGAGTGTGGTGGCCGGATTTCACATCACGCATTGCGCGGTGCCGCATGATGCCGCGGATTGCCGCGCGCTGCGGCTGACCGATGTGGCAAGCGGCGCAAGCATGGCCGTGGTGCTGGACTGCGGCGCACTGACTTCGTCGCTGGTGAGTTTTTTGTCGGCGGCCGACCTGCTGGTGGTGGAAGCCAATCATGACCGCGAGATGCTGGCAAACGGGCCGTATCCGCGGGTACTCAAGCAGCGCATTCGCGGCGGACGCGGACATTTGTCGAATGCCGAGACGGCGGAGTTGCTGGCCGCGTGTGCACACAAAGGGCTGCAGGGAGTCCTTCTGGCCCATCTGAGCGAGACGAACAATACGCCGACCCATGCGGTGCGCGAGGTGAGGGCGGCGCTGCGGAAGGCGGGCTGGGTGAAGGATTCAATGTGGGCGTGCGCGCAGCGTGAGGTGATGCCGGCGGTTGGGGTGCGGGGGATGGGAGGCGGGCAGTTGTCGTTGTTCTGACTGGCGATGTGCGGGCAGCGAGCTGCAGTTGGGGCTTGCGCCATCCACTGCAGTGTGCCGTGCGCCGTGGGTTATGGGTGCGCGTGGTGTAGCGGCGGTATCGCGTTGTCCGATAGTGCTGGATGGAGTGATGCGGCGGCATGCACCACGCACACCCACCACGCACGTCGCAAGTCTCAGCACTGTGGATCGGGTTGTGAGTGCTGAGTGTCGAGTTGTGAGATCGACCTCCTCTGAAAGGAAAACGGGCGCTCCATCGGAGCGCCCGTCCACCTTCCAACTCACACCTGACGACTCAGAACTCCGAGCCGCCGTTTAGTACATGCCGCCCATGCCCGGGCCGCCAGCCGGCGCGGCCGGCTTGTCTTCCTTCTTCTCGACGATGACCGCTTCGGTCGTCAGCAGCAGACCGGCGATCGAGGCCGAGTTCTGGAGGGCCGTACGCGTGACCTTGGTCGGGTCGATGACACCGGCCTGCACGAGGTCTTCGTACGTGTCGGTGAGGGCGTTGTAGCCGAAGCTCGTCTCCTTGGCCGTGCGGATCTTCTCGATCACGATCGAGCCTTCACCACCGGCGTTCTGGACGATCATGCGGAGCGGCTCTTCGATGGCGCGACGGATGATGTCGACACCGATCTGCTCGTCACGGTCGGCCAGCTTGATGTCCTTGAGCACGTGCTGCGAGCGCACCAGCGCCACACCACCGCCCGGGACGATGCCTTCCTCGACGGCCGCACGCGTGGCGTGCAGGGCGTCTTCGACGCGCGCCTTCTTCTCCTTCATCTCGGCTTCGGTCGCGGCGCCGACGTTGATGACGGCCACGCCACCGGCGAGCTTCGCGAGACGCTCCTGGAGCTTCTCCCGATCGTAGTCCGACGTGCTCTTGTCGATGGCAGCGCGGATTTCCTTCACGCGGCCTTCGATGTCCTTCTGCTCACCGGCGCCGTCGATGATCGTCGTGTTGTCCTTGTCGATCACGATGCGCTTGGCCGAGCCGAGGTCCGTGAGGACCGCGTTCTCGAGCTTGAAGCCGACTTCGTCAGAGATGACCTGACCCTTGGTCAGCGTGGCGATGTCCTGCAGCATGGCCTTGCGGCGGTCACCGAAGCCCGGGGCCTTCACGGCGCAGATGCGCAGCGTGCCACGCAGCTTGTTGACGACGAGCGTGGCGAGCGCCTCGCCCTCGACGTCTTCGGCGATGATGAGCAGGGGCTTGCCGAGCTGCGCCACCTTCTCGAGGACCGGAAGCAGGTCCTTCATGGCCGAGATCTTCTTGTCGTGAATCAGGATGAGGGCGTTCTCGAGAACGGCCTCCATCTTCTCCGGATCCGTGACGAAGTACGGCGAGAGGTAGCCGCGGTCGAACTGCATGCCGTCGACCGTCTCGAGCGTCGTCTCGAGGCCCTTGGCCTCTTCCACGGTGATCACGCCGTCCTTGCCGACCTTCTCCATCGCTTCCGCGATGAGGTTGCCGATCTCGGGATCGTTGTTGGCCGAGATCGTGCCGACCTGCGCGATTTCCTTCTTGCCGCTGGTGGGCACGGAGATCTTGCGCAGCTCTTCGACGATGGCGGCCACGGCCTTCTCGATGCCGCGCTTGAGCGCCATCGGGTTGGAGCCGGCCGTCACGTTCTTGAGGCCTTCACGGAAGATGGCCTGGGCGAGCACGGTCGCGGTGGTGGTGCCGTCGCCGGCGAGATCGGAGGTCTTGGTCGCGACCTCCTTCACCATCTGCGCGCCCATGTTCTCGATGGGGTCCGCGAGCTCGATCTCCTTGGCGACGGTGACGCCGTCCTTGGTGACCGTGGGGGCGCCGAACTTCTTGTCGATGACGACGTTGCGACCCTTGGGGCCGAGCGTGACCTTCACCGCTTCGGCGAGCTGGTCGACGCCGCGCTTCAGAGCCGCGCGCGCGTCAACGTTGAAATGCAGTTCCTTGGCTGCCATGGTAGCTGAATTCGGTTAGGGGGCGGTTCAGTTGAGCACGGCGAGGATATCGGACTCGCGCAGAATGAGGAGCGCCTCACCCTCGATCGTCACCTCGGTGCCGCTGTACTTCCCGTAGAGCACCTTGTCGCCGACCTTCACGTCCATCGGCACACGGGCTTCCTTCTCGAAACGACCCGGGCCCACGGCGACGATGGTGCCCTGCTGGGGCTTTTCCTTCGCGGTGTCGGGGATGTACAGCCCACCGCGCATCTGCTCCGCCTCTTCGGACGGCTTCACGACGACGCGATCAGCCAGAGGCGCGACCTTCTGGTTGGCCATGAGTGCTTGTCTCCTGCGATGTGTCAGGGGATCAGTCTGGAATATCGGACTGGTATTAGCACTCGCATGGGTTGAGTGCTAACACGCGAAACCTACCCACGCCATGGAGGGGCGTCAAGGCCCGCCGAAGCTCACAGGAAATGCACAAGTCGTTTATTTACAATAGTTTACACTTCTGCCAACACGACAGCGCCCCTGCAGAACTTGCAGACGACACCACGCTTCGCCTGTCAGCCTGGCAGGGTTTCCGGGGACTCGACCTCTTCCAACGACCCACTGTGCAGGCTCCGCGCCACGCCGTCAGGCCCCCGAATGACCACCCCGCCATCGGCTGTGATGCCCTCCACCACGCCCGGCGATGGCGAGCGCACCAACCGCCCCACCATGCGGTCACGAGCCGCCCACGCCGCACACTCCGCGTCGCCCAACGGCCCTGTGCACGCTGCGGCTCGGCGCAGCGCCGGCACCACGGCGATGAGCAGCGCATCGCGGCTCACATCACCGCGGAGCTGCGACGCACGAAACGCACCTGGGGATTGCACGACCGGCGCTGTCTGGCGATTGATGCCCACGCCAATGGCCACCCACTCCGGCATGCCGTCGCGCCACCGTGCCTCGATCAGAATGCCCCCCAGCTTGCCACTGGCCAGCCAGAGATCATTGGGCCACTTGAGTTGCACCGGCCCCTCACGGCGCACATCAACCAGCGCATCGAGCGCAGTGGCGAGATGCAGTCCGACACGCAACGCCAGCACATCGAGTGCGCGCGCATCACGTGGCCGCTCGATGAGCGTGCACCAGAGCCCCGCGTCCGGCGCCGACCGCCAGGCCTTGCCGCTGCGCCCCCGGCCCTGCTCCTGCGATGACGCCAGTACCAGAGTACCCGACGGCGCGCCGTCAGCCGCGATGGCATGCGCGACGTCCATGGTGGATGTCACGCGCACATGATAGTCCAGCCGTGCGAGACCAAGTGCGGCAATCACCTCGGCGGACGGTGCCCCCGAGGGCGCAGCCGACGGCGCGACGTCGCGACGGTGTTCCTCAGGCACCACGCGTCGCCAGCGTATAGAACACCACCGCCGCGAGGGCCACGCGATACCACGCAAACACGCCGAAGCTGTGCTTGCTCACGTAGCGCAGCAGCACCGTGATGGCGAGCCAACTGCTCACGGCCGCCGCTGCCACGCCGGCCAACAGCGGCGCGCTCAGACCCTCGCTGCGCAGCGCTTCCGGTGCTTCGAAGATCACCGCCGCCAGCGTGATGGGCATGCTCATGAGAAAACTGAAGCGCGCCGCACTGGGCCGGTCGAGGCCGAGGAATCGCCCAGCGGTAATGGTGGAACCGCTGCGCGAGACACCTGGCACGAGCGCGAGCACCTGTGCGAATCCCACCACAAGGGCATCGCGCATGGTGATTTCATCCAGCATGCGGGCGCGCACCGCCCAACGATCCACCGCCCAGAGCAGCACGCCCAGCACCACGAGCGTCGTGCCTATGATGTACGGCGAGCGGAAGGTGGTCTTGGCCAGATCATTGAGCACGAGGCCACCCACACCGGCCGGTATGGTGGCCACAATGAGATAGATCAGCCGACGATCGTGCGTCGTGACCACACGTCGTGTGCGCAAGAGACGCAGGGCGGAGTAGGTCATCTCCACCCATTCGCTGCGGAAGTACCAGCCCAGCGCGAGCAGCGTGCCAAAATGCAGGGCCACGTCAAAGGACAGTCCCGGGTCCTGCCAGCCCAGCAGGTAGGGCGTGAGGGCAAGGTGGGCGGAGCTGGAAACCGGCAGCAGTTCGGTGAGGCCCTGCACGAGCCCCAGCACAATAGCTTGAAACAGGGTCACGGGGCCGCGATGGAAGGCAAATGCGAAGGCAGGATGGCCGGCACGAACGGAGGTGTGCGCAACGGACTGGTGTCGGCGGTGGCGAGGGTGCGCTCGTAGAGATCCTCGTACTGCGCCACGATGGCCTGCTCACTGAATCGTGTGCGCGCATCTTCGGCGGCGGCGGTACTCACGCGCTGCCACGCACTGGCGTCACTCAAGAGGGCGATGGCCGACGCTGCTGCGCCCTCTACATCACCCACCGCATGCAAGAAGCCGGTGACGCCGTGCTGCACCACTTCGGGCAAACCGCCGGCATCGTAGCCAATGACCGGCACGCCGCTGGCCATGGCCTCGAGTGCCGAGAGTCCGAAGGACTCCTTGTCGGACATGAGCAGGAAGCAATCCGCACCAGCGAGCAGCGGCGCGATGGCGTCGATCTTGCCCAGAAACATCACGTTGTCGGCCACGCCGCGCTGCCGCGCCTCGTCCTCCGCCTCCACGCGCTCCGGTCCATCGCCCACCATGACCAGCACCGACGGCACTTGCTCCTGCACACGCGCGAACGTGGCCACCACATCGCGCACGCGCTTGACCGGACGGAAGTTGGAGATGTGCATGAGCACCTTCCGTCCGCGGATGACATCGGCGGGAATGGGGAAGGTGTGACGCGTGCGGTCGTAGAGGGTGGGGTCGACGAAGTTGGGAATGACTTCCACGTTGCAGCCCACGCAGCCGAAGGCCCGATAGGTCTCGTCGCGCAGATACTGCGACACGGCCGTGACGGCGTGGGACTTCTCGATGGAGAACTTGGTGATGGTGTGGAAGGAACGCTCCTGCCCCACGATGGTGATGTCGGTCCCGTGCAGCGTGGTCACCACCTTGACGTCACGGCCCTCTTCGCGCAGCATCGCACGCGCAATCCAGGCACTGGTGGCGTGCGGGATGGCGTAGTGACAGTGCAGAATGTCGAGCTGGTGATCACGCACCACCTCGTGCATGCGCACCGCAAGCGCGAGATCGTAGGGCGGATACTCGAACAACGGATAGCGCCCAACGTCCACTTCGTGAAACCACACCCGTGGCAGGAAACTTGGCAAACGGAACGGCTGCCGATAGGTGATGAAGTGCACCTCGTGACCACGCGCCGCCAGCGCGATGCCCAACTCGGTGGCGAGGGCGCCCGATCCACCGTAGGTGGGATAGCAGGTGATGCCGATTCTCATGCGGCCGAAACTCCTTCGGAGGGTACCGACTGCCACCAGCGCGTGGCCTGCTGCATGGCGTCCGGTTCGAGCGGGTTGAGCAGCGTCACCTGCGCGACCGGCAACTGGTGGCGAAACCAGGTGCGCTGGCGTTTGGCGTACTGCCGCGTTTCAATGACCACACGCTCAACGGCCGCTGCACGCGACAGGCGACCTTCCATCGCGTCACGCAGCACGGCATAGCCGCTGGCCTTCCAGGCGGGCGCATCCTGCGCGGTGGTGGTCATCAGTCGCGAGATCTCCTCTTCCCAGCCAGCCTGCAGCATGTCGTGCACGCGCCGTTCGATGCGCGTGGCAAGCACCGGGCCGGGGTCCACCACAAGATAGCGGACCTGGTACGAAGACGTTCGCGACGAGTCGCCGGCGGGGGGCCGCAGACTGTCGCTGAGCCGGCGTCCACTCAGCAGCGCGGTCTCGATGGCGCGCAGTCGCTGCGTCCGGCCCAGGTGGGCACGAGGCGGATCGAGCCGAGCGCACCAACGTTCCAGTTCCGGCATGGACAGCGTGTCGAGAAAGGTGGCGAGGGCCGCACGCTGGCCGGCGTCGAGCTCGGGCACCGCATCGAGCGGCTCCACAAGGGCGCGTACATAGAGACCCGTGCCCCCGACCACCACCGGGGCGCGACCGTTGGCGTCTGCCTGCTGTATCCATGTCCTGGCGCTCTCAGCCCAGCGATGCGCCGAGTAGCGCTCACACGGGTCGGCCACATCGATGCCATAGTGCGGCACCAGCGTACGCTCGGCCAAGGAGGGCTTGGCCGTGCCCACGTCGAAGCCACGATACACCTGGCGGGAATCGGCCGACACGATGGACAGCCCGCATTGTTGTGCGAGGTGCATGGCCACTGCGCTCTTGCCCGCCGCGGTGGGTCCAACGATGCAGGACAGCATCATGCGTGTGCGCTCAGGCCCGACCAAAACGCCGGTCGAGTTCATCCCAGGTGAGTCGCACAATGGTGGATCGCCCGTGCACGTCATGCGCCGGCAGGCGCGTTTCCGCCAGCGCGATGTACAGCGCGCGCATTTCGCCGGGCGACAGCGCATCGCCGGCCTTGATGGCCGCCTTGCAGGCCACGGTAGCGGCCAGACGCTCGTGACGCGCATGTGCGCTGGCATGGCGATCACCCACCAACGAGGCCAGGGTGTCGCGCAGACAGCGCTCGGCATCAAAACGCGGATGCGGCATGGGCACGGACTGCACGAGCACCGTGTGGCCGCCGAAGGGATCGGCCTCGAAACCAAGCCGCGCGAACAGGTCACGATTGGCTTCAAAGGCCTCGAGCTCACGTGGCGCCAGATGCAGCGTGAGCGGAAACAACAGACGCTGCGACGGCGCCTCACCGCGTTCGAACACGCCGAGGAACTCCTCGTACAGGACGCGCTCGTGCGCCGAATGCTGATCGATGAGCACCACCCCTTCCTCATGTTCGAACATGAGGTACATGCGGCGCAACTGCATGAGCGGCGGCACGCTGATGGGCGCGGCATCTGCGTGGGCATGCGGCGTGCCCACGTCCGCCGACTGACGTGGCAAATCCTCCCACGGCGCCGGCGCGGGCGCGGGCATGCCGTTGTGCGTGGCCGGCCCGGCATGCTGCGCGTCAGCCAGCGGGGCATCCGGCAACGGGACACTGTCGAGACCGGGGCCGACAGGCAGCGTGTCACGCGGCGCAAAGAGCCCGTCGAGCGTAGCCGTGATGCGCAGCGACGAGGGCGGCAGTTCCGTGCCTGGTGGCGCGCTGAAGCGTCCGAGACCACCCGGCATGCCAGAGGACATACCAGCCTGCAGCGATGGCGGCGGCGCCCAGGTGCGCCAACCGCCCACATCGGCGGCCGCGTCGAAGAGCCCGAGGGCGCGGCGCACGGCCGCTTCCACTGCGCGCTCTATGGGCCAGCGATCGCGAAAGCGCACCTCGGCCTTGGCGGGATGCACGTTGACATCCACATCAGCGCCGGGCACATGCAACTGCAGCACCAACGAGGGGCGCACCCCACCGGGCAAGGTGGACTTGTAGGCCGCTTCCGCTGCGCGCACGAGCCCCGGATCGCGAATGAGGCGGCCGTTCACGATGAGCAGAATGCGTCGGCTGGCGGTGCCCACGTCGGCTGGACGTTCGGCGAGTCCACTCACCTGCACCGGCCCCCGCACGTCATTCACGTCAACAAAACGTTCGAGCTCGCGTGCGCCCCAGAGGGCGGCGAGTCGTTCACGCAGCGAGCCGACCGCCGGCAGGTCGAGTACACGCTTGCCATCGTGCGTGACCACAAAGTGCACATCGCGGCGCAGCGTGGCGATGCCGTGCATGGTATCGAGCACGGCACGCCATTCGGAGCGTGCGCCGCGCAGGAATTTCTGACGCGCCGGTGTGTTGTAGAAGAGGCGCTGCACCGTGACCGTGGTGCCCTGCCGACGGGCCGATTCGCCGGCCTCTACCACCGATCCACCCATGACACGCAGCCTGGAGCCCGCGCCGTCGGCTGGTGCCGTCTCAATGGTGAGATCGGAGACCGACGCAATGGCGGGCAGCGCCTCGCCGCGAAAGCCGAAACTGCGCACGCCCACCAGCTGCTCGGCCGATACAATTTTGCTGGTCGCGTGGCGCGAGAGTGCAAGGCGCGCATCATCGGCATCCATGCCACTGCCATCGTCGGCAATGCGAATGAGCGTGCGCCCGCCCTCTTCGATGGTCACGTCGATCGTGGTGGCGCCGGCATCCATGGCGTTCTCCACGAGTTCCTTGACCACCGACGCGGGACGCTCGACCACCTCACCGGCGGCGATCTGGTCGGCAACGCTGCTGGGCAGGATGGCGATGCGCGGCATGCCCAAAGTTAGTCGAAGCGCACAACGCGGGCCTGCGGCAGCCAGCCTGTGCGGCCATCGGCGTGACGCACCTGCACCCACTCACCGCGGCGCATCTCCATGCGCACGACATCGCCCGTGCCGACACCGCCGGCCGGCGTGGCGTTGGCCAGCGGCGCCGAACGCAGCATGTCGGGACGCTGCACCACCGCGAGGCCATCCGCACGCAACGCGTCGGCCTGCACATGGGCGTAGCTCATGCCGGCCGCGGCGACGATCAGAATGGCGAATGCGGGCGCGCGTGACGGCAGATGCGGCGGCCGCTGTGCGCCCGTGCCTTTGGGTACAGTGCGTCGACGCCGCAGCACCACAAAAAGCCAGATCCACCCGACCATCCACAGCCCGGTTGCGACCAGTACCAGCAGATTCACCGGCACCATGGGCACGTCGGCCAGGCCACTGTGCGCGGTAGTCGGCAGCAAGAGCAGACGTTCCTGCACATCGGCGGCCATGGGGTCAATGCGCGCGGCTCGCTGCCAGGCCAGTACGGCCGACACGGTATCACCGGCAGCCCACGCTGCCGTGCCCCAGTTGACCAACAGGTCGGTATCACGTGGCCTTGCTGCACTTGCGCGTGCCCATTGTTCGGCAGCTCGCGAAAACCGCCGTCCTTCGTAGGCGGCCCGTGCCTCACGCTCGAGCAGCGTGAGATCGGCGGTAGACAGTGCGGGAGCACTGGCCGAGGCCTGAGGCGCGGGTGCAGGCGATGTTGGCGACAGCACCGGCACGGGCTGCGCGCCGCTCAGCCAAAGTCCGACGCCAATAACGGCGCGACCGCGGCCGCTCATACCGCGGCCCGTGTGACCGCGGGACTTCCCTACGTTCTGCGCATGCGCGGCGCCACGATGCCGCCAACGCATCCACCGTCTGCCCTGCCCTGCAGCCACCGCCTCCGCGTCGATGCGAGCGGCGAGGGCCTGGGCACCAGCGTCTGACAGATCACTGTGCGCCGTGGATGCGGTGGACGATCCCGATTCATGATCCATTCCGCCATATCCCACGAGCGCGGCCCGATCCAACCACGTCAGCAAGTCCTGTGTCGTGGCGCGGGTGACCCCATGGCGGCGCAGTGCACGTTCGAACACCCGTCGCTCTGCAAGTTGGGTCTCCTCGAGTTGCAGACGCCCCTGCACGTTGCGCAGCAGCTCACGGCGCACACGTCGCGCGGTAGCGGCGGGACTCAGCGGCTCGGGCTCCGGTGTGCGCTCGGCCATGGTTACGATTGGCGCTGCGCTGGCCTGTGCGCCACGTCGCGCCATGAGCAGCAGCACCAGCACGAGCAGTGGTGCACCGAGCCACGCCGTGCCAATGACCAGCTTCCAGGTCGGCTGTCCCAGTACATCCCACGCGGGCGCTGCGTTGCGCCAGTCGCGCAGCGCCAGCTGCGGATTGTCGTCACCGCCGTCTTCACTCCCCGGTGCGTTATCACCCGCCGCAATGCTGATGTCCGCCGCCGGACTCTCCGCCCACGCATACTCGGCGCGATAGGGATCGAAGTAGGCATAGCGCAGCACGGGCAGCAACACCGGACCGGAACGCACAGGCGTGACGAGATAGTCAAACTCCTTCACGCCGCGCACGCGGGCGCCGGTGGAATCCACCCGCACGCGCTCACTGCCCGGCACCACGCTGGCCCAGGACAGTTCAACTTGTGGACGCGGCAGAAGTTTGACGTTGCCCACGCCGTCCACACGCAGGGTAAGCACAAAGGGGTCGCCGACACGCGCCTCGCTGGCATCCACGCGTGTGCTCAGCGTGAGTACACCCACGGCACCAGTGAAATCGGCGGGTCGCCCCACGTCGGGCAGCGGACGTACCACCACCGACGCACTTTCGGCGCGCACGACGTACGATTCTTCACGACTGAAGTAGCTCGACGACTGCGGCAAGCTGTACGTGAGCTGCGGCGAGGGAATGCGCAGCGGGCCTGGGGCCACCGGAAAGAGGGCGCGCTGAAACACGTGGGCCTCGAACACGGCGCCGGCATAATTTTGCGGCGCGACACGGCGCGGCGTGCCGAGCTCATAGGCCAGCAGGCCGCGCAGTTCAGGCGGCAGAAACTCCGGATTGCGCCGCAACCGACTGCGCGCCTGTTCGCTGAGCAGCACGGCCACCTGATAGGTGATCTGCTGTCCGACGTAGACAGTGTCGGGATACGCGGCCGCGTGGAAGTCGATGGGCCGCGTGGGATTCACGCGTACATCGCCCAGCACGGCGGTGGGTGAGGGCTGCGCCCAAGCCACCTTGGCCACGGCGGTCAGCAACAGCGCATTTACTGCGAGCCGCTTCATCAGGCCCATCATGTCCCTCACCAGTCCTTCCCACCCGGCGGCGTGCGCCCCTGACGCTGCTTGCGACCCTGCACGTCACGCTCTTCACGCGCGGCGCTGTTGAGCAGGGCTTCGGCCTGACGCTGATCGAGTCCGGCGTCGTCCTGCGGATCGGTGGGTGACTGATTGCCACTGCCCCCGCCCCCTCCACCGCCGCCGCTCTGCGGCGGGTTCTTGCGCAGGGAGAGTTCGTAGTTCCACTTGGCGTCGGCGTGGCCCGGTGTGTCGGTCAGGGCATCCCGATAGGCAGAGCGGGCGGCGGCGAGATAGCGCTCGGCTTCATTGCCGGGGGCCGCGCGACCGAGCAGCAGGGAGGCCAGGCCGGCGTTGAAGCGGGCACGGAACTGGGGCTCGCCGCTGGTCTGGAGGCGCACGGCTTCGAGGCGCTCACTGGCTTCGTTGAGCGAGTCGCGGGCGATGAGGGCGGTGCCGAGGTTGTAGGCGGTGCGCTGGGTGGTGTCGCCTTCGGTGATGAGGGTGCGATAGGCGGCGATGGCTTCGTCGATGCGGCCTTCAGCGAAGATGGTGGCCGGGTCGGGGGGGCGGGTGCAGGAGAGGAACAGGGGGGCGAGGAGAACAGCTAGCTGGGAGGTTCGGAGGATTGGAGGATTGGAGACGGCGGTCTTGGTTTTGGTCGGGGTCGGGGTCTTGGTCGGGGTCGGGGTCGAGGTCGGGGTGCGGCGCGCGCGAGGAATGAGGCGCCAGGTGTCCCAGAGCAGGAGCAGCAAGGCGGGCGTGAGGACCCAGAGAAAGCGCGGGACGTGGTCTTCGCGTGAGCTCACTTCGCGGCGGGCGGTGCGCAGGGTGCGCAGCGCGCCGCGAATGCGCGAGGCTTTGTCGGAGGCTTCGGCGGGCACAAAGGTTCCATTCGACGCGCGAGCCACCTGCTCGAGCAGCGTGGGCGAATAGCGCGTGACCACCACGTTGCCTTCGTCATCCGTCTTCTGGCGCACCACCGAGCCGTCGCGTAGGGGAATCGTGCTGCCTTGTTCAGTGCCGAATCCCACCGTTACCACGCTGACGCCCTTGCTGCCGGCTTCCTGCGCGACGCGCTCCACCTCGCCGACGTCGTCAAAGGCTTCGCCGTCGCTCATGAGGACCAGCGCACGATCGGCGCTGCCATCGCTGGCCAGCAGGACTTCGGTACCCTGGGCGATGGCGCGTGAAAGCGACGAACCTCCCTGCCCCACGACGCTGGGATCGAGATTGTCGAGAAAGAGCTCGAGTGCGCCGTCGTCATTGGTGAGCGGCGTGAGGATGTAGCTGCGACCGGCAAAGGCAATCAGCGCGATGCGATCGGCCTGCGACATGGCCCGCAGACGGCGCACTTCCTGCTTCATGCGCTCGAGACGCGACGGGCGCTCGTCCTGCGCCATCATGGACAACGAGGCGTCGAGTACGAGGGCCATGTCGATGCCGCGCGAACTCACCGGCCCACGCGCGAGGCCCCAGCGTGGGCCCGACAGCGCCACGCCAATGAGCAGCGCAGCCAGGACCAATCGCCACGTGCGTCGCCGCTCCGGCATGGGGTCCACGCTGACCAGTCGCAGCAATGCCGAGGACTCGGCAAATCGCGCCAATCGCGCAGCGTGACGGCGTGACTGCAGCCGACGTGCCCACCACACCGCCAGGGGCAGCACGATGGCCAGGATCAGCAGCCAGGGTTCGTCGAAACGCAGCGGCGGCAGGTTGTTCATGGCAAGGCACTCATGGCAGGATTCCGCGCCGCGCGCGCAGCCAGAGTTCGGCCAGCAACACGAGGGTGCCAAAGAGCAGCGGCCAGCGATACTGCTCGGTGTAGCGAATGTAGGCCTTGGCTTCTACCGACGATCGCTCGAGGCGGTCGATCTGTTCGTAGATGGTTTGCAGTGCGGCGGCATCACGTGCGCGGAAGTACTTGCCACCTGTCGAATTGGCGATTTCGGTGAGCAGTGGCTCGTCGATCTTTACGGGCCGGTTTTCGTAGCGCAGTCCAAACAGTCCACGTCCCACGGGTACGGCCGCCATGCCTTCGGTGCCCACACCAATGGTGTAGATGCGAATGCCAAACGCTCCCGCCGCCTGCGCTGCGGTGCGTGGATCGATGGAGCCGCGATTGTTTTCGCCGTCCGTCAGCAGCACCATCACGCGCGAACGTCCTGGCGAATTGCGCAGCCGGTTGGCCGCCGTGGCAATGGCGGTGCCAATGGCCGTGCCGTCTTCGAGTTGACCGATCTGCAGGTTGTCGATGGCCGCGAGCACCACCGGGTAGTCGGTGGTAAGCGGCACCTGCGTCAGCGCCTCACCGGAGAACGCCACGAGACCCACGCGGTCGCTGGTGCGGCCCATGACAAATCGTTTGACCTTGTCCTTGGCCACCTCCATGCGGTTCTGCGGCTGAAAGTCCTCCGCCAGCATGGAGCTGCTGATGTCCACGGTCATGACGATATCAATACCGTCACTGTTCACCCGCTCGGCACGCGCGCCCGAGCGCGGCTGCGCGACGGCAAGCACCACACCCGTGAGGGCGAGTGCACGCAGCCACGGAATCCAGCGCGCACCACGCAGCACGGGACGCGGCCCGCGCGCGAGCACGCCGGCACGCGAGAAGGGAATGGTGGCCTGACCTGATTCACGGCGCCGCAGGGTCCACAACCACAGCCAGAGCAGCGGCAGCAGGAGCAGGGCCTCGGGATGCGCGAGGTTGATGCCCGCGACAGTCACGAAGCCGCTGCGTGCGGCCCACCAGTCGGCGAACGGCAACGCCGCGAACCACTCCAAGAGCGCGCCCATCAGTGCTGACCCATCAGTGTTCACCCATCAGGGCACACCTGCCGGCGGACCGCGGCGATCGCTGCGTGTTGTCACCGACGCACGTCGAGCGGCCTCCTCGGCGGCCCGACGTTCGGCATCGGCGGCGCGGGCCGCGGCATCGGCCGCTGCACGCGCGGCTTCACGGGTGGCACGCTCGCTGGCCTCGATGTGCTCCACAATCGCGCGCGCTTCACCGGCCAGACGCCGAGCGCGCTCGGCACTCACGGGATGCGCCGCGAACTTGATGATGTCGACGTCGGCCAGCAGCGAGTACAGACGGTCGTGTGGCACATGCGGATTGGGCGCCACGGCTTCCAGTACTTCACCACTGGTGAGTGCCAGATGCGCCGCCGGTACTCGCGCCTCGAGATACCAGCGCAGCACATCAACTGCGAGGGCGGTCCAGCGTCCGGTTTCACCGGCGTCGGCCAGACTCAGGCGATCCAGCCGATCGAATTCGTGCAGGGCCCGCGCGTACGGATCCAGCAGCGGCGCGGCGGGTGCCGCCACCTTGCGGCGCTTGTGGCGTCGCCAGAGCCAGGCCAGCAGCGCCAGTGCTGCCAGAACCAGCAGGGCCGGCCACCAGCGCTCCCACCATGGCACCTCGCGCAGGTAGAGATCGCGCGCGGGCTTGGGCACATGCAGGGTGCTGTCGCCGGGCAACACGCTGCGTACGAACACGCGCGCATCGCTGAGTGGCACACGCAGACTGCTGCTGCCCACACGCACCGTGACATCGGACAAGCCAATGGGCACCCGCCCCACATCCCACGCGGAGAGCGTGTACTCGGCACGCTCGCGGCGTGTGCCGAGTTTGGTGCCTTCGTCCACAATGCGCAGCGGCGCGCGCATGTTGACCACGGCGGTGCTGTCCTTGATTTGCGGCCATTCCACGGTGGCACCGGCCGGAACGGCCACGGTGACCACGAACACGAAGGGGTCACCCACCTCCACCGTGTCAGGCCGCAGCAACGTACCGGCCTGTATGCGCGGCGGCTGCACACGCAACGCGGTGTTCATGGCCGCCCCTCGCCGTTCCAACCATAGCGCGAGGCGGCATCACCCAGCGTGCCGCGCGGGCCGGTGCGCACTGCGCCGTGCGGACGGCGCGAGCGCGCACGGAAGAAGGCCAGCAGCGCATCCACGTACCCGTGCTCGGTGTGCACGATGATCTCGTCGAGGCCCAGGCGGCCAAACAGACGACGGCGCGCCTCTTCGGCATCGGCCACCCGTTTGGCAAAGGCCGCGCGTACGAGTGGATGCGAGGTATCGACTTCGACAATCTCACCCGACTCGGGATCTTCAAGGCGCGCCGGTCCGATGTCGGGCAGATGCCGCTCCGCCGGATCTTCAAGCGTGATGGCAATGACGTCGTGTCGCTGCGCGAGACGCGCGAGCGGCTTCTCGGCGTCTTCCGTGAGGAAGTCCGACGCGAGAAACACCACCGAGCGATGCGGCAAGAGACGCATGAGCCGATCAACCGCCGCCGCCATGGACGTGCCACGTCCCTCGGGCTCTACGGACAGGAGATCGCGAATGAGTCGCAACGCGTGCTTGCGCCCCTTGCGCGCAGGCAGCGCGTGCTCCACCTGATCGGTGAAGAGCATGAGGCCCACCCGATCGTTGTTGCGCACGGCGGCCAGTGACAGCACACCGGCCAGTTCCACCGCGAGATCGTGCTTGAAGCGTGCACGAGTACCGAAGCGCGCTGAGCCCGAAAGGTCGATGGCGAGCATGACCGTGAGCTCGCGCTCCTCGACGTAGCGCTTGACGAAGGGCTTGCCCATGCGCGCCGACACGTTCCAGTCAATCGAGCGCACTTCATCGCCAGGCTGATACTCGCGCACCTCGGCGAACTCCATGCCCTGCCCCTTGAACAGCGAGCGATACTCTCCGGCAAAGCGCGAGTCCACCAGGCGACGCGTGCGCACTTCAATGCGTCGAACCTGGCGCAGCACCTCGGCCGAAGCGATCGCCGTCAGGCTCACGGCGCCTCGACGACCGCCAGCAGGCGCGAGACGATGGTGTCGCTGGTCACGCCCTCGGCGTCGGCTTCGAACGACGTGAGCACACGATGCCGGAGCACGTCGGGGGCGATGCTCTTGACGTCATCGGGGGTGACAAACGCGCGACCACGCAGAAACGCGTGCGCACGCGCCGCCTGGCCGAGCGCGATGGTGGCGCGTGGCGAGGCACCGAACTCAATGAGCGGACGCAGGTCGGCGGCGCCCATTTCCTCGGGATGACGCGTGGCGTGCACCAGTTCGACGATATAGTCGACGATGCGCTCGTCCATGTACAGCTCACTGATGCGATGCCGTGCGTCGAGAATGGCGTCGGGTGAGGCCACCGGGGCAATGGACACACGATCACCGCCGGCCATGCGACGCAGTATTTCCTTTTCTTCGGCGCGGGTGGGGTAGCCCACGCGCAGCTTCATCATGAAGCGGTCCACCTGGGCTTCAGGCAGCGGATAGGTGCCTTCCTGCTCGATGGGGTTCTGCGTGGCCAGCACGAGGAAGGGCTCGGCCAAACGGTAGGTGGTGCCACCGATGGTGACCTGCTTTTCCTGCATGGCCTCGAGCAGCGCCGCCTGCACCTTGGCCGGCGCGCGATTGATTTCGTCGGCGAGGATGATGTTGGCGAAGATGGGGCCGTGCTTGACGCGGAACTCGCCCGTGGGCTGATCGAAGATCTGGGTGCCCACCACATCGGCAGGCAGCAGGTCGGGCGTGAACTGAATGCGCTGGAAGGTGGTGCGCACCGTCTCCGCGAGTGTGCGCACGGTGAGGGTCTTGGCGAGACCGGGCACACCTTCGAGCAGCACGTGGCCACCGGTGAGCAGGCAGATGAGCAGCCGCTCCACCATGTATTCCTGTCCAACAATGCGGCGCGCCACTTCACGCAGCACGCCCTGTACCAGGGCCGCGTCCTGCGAGGCGGCAACACTTTGGGTGACGTGTGAGGTCACGTGTGCTGTACTCCCAGCCGATGTGTCAGCTATACGAACAGAGGTGAATTCCGCGATACATCCCGATATGGACGTCGGCCCGAACTGCCGCACGACCTTGCGAGTGATCGCAGGACCGTTTGCAGCATACCCGACAGACCGGCTCGTTGCTCCAACACTGCCCAACCCCACCGTGCTCGCCAATGGTCACCCGTTCGCGGTGGCCTTTGGCGTTTCGCCCGGGCGTCACCCGGACGCGATCACGGCTTCCAGTATGTCCTGCTCGGCCGGCGTGAGGGCCCGGGCGGCACCGGAGGGGAGGTTGCCGAGCTTGACGGGGCCGAAGCGCGTACGCACGAGACGCTCGACTTCGAGACCGAGGGCGTCACAGAGACGGCGCACTTCGTGGGTGCGGCCTTCGGCAATGGTGAGTTCGAAGGCCCAGCGGCGATTGCCGAGGGGAGCCGCCGTCACGTCACGCGGATAGACCATGCCGTCTTCCAGTTCCACGCCGCGCCGCGCTTCGCGGGCCGCGGTCACGGCGTCGCCGCGCACGGTGGCCACATAGGTACGCTCCACTTCACGGCTCGGATGGGTGAGCGCGTGTGCGGCCGTGCCATCGGTGGTCAGCAGGATGACGCCTTCGGTCATGAAGTCGAGCCGCCCCACGTACACGAGACCGGGCGCGTCCTCCACGAGATCGAACACCGTGCGCCGTCCCTCCGGATCCTTGCGCGTGGTCATGACGGCCGCCGGCTTGTGCAACACAATCCAGCGATGCGCCGACACGGCCGTCTTGACCGGCTGTCCGTCGAGCGTGATCTGATCGCGCTTCGGGTCGACCACCTGCCCGACGGTGGCCACACTGCCGTTGACCTGCACGCGGCCCTCCGCGACGGCCTTGTCGGCCTCGCGGCGACTCACCACTCCGGCGCGCGCGAGTGCACGTTGCACACGCATGGGTCCTTCGTTGCGCGCCGCCATGGTGCCGCCGCTGCGCGAGTACTCCTGTCCGGCGGCTGCACGCTTGGGGCGGGGCCTGGCCGACGGTTTGGACGAAGACTTGGCCGCGGACTTGGCGCCTGGCCTGTCTGCTGTTTTTTTCGCGGCATCGCGCGGGCCGGCCTTGGAAGCTCCCGGCTTGCCGGCGCCAGACTTCCCGGCGCCCGATCTACCGGCTCCCGGCTTGCCGGACCCCGGCCTACCGGATCCCGGCTTACCAGACCCGGGCTTGCCGGAGCCCGGCCGGCCGTCACCTCCGGAGCGACGCGCGGGCGTCACTCCGGTACGACCGTGGCGTTTCCAGCGCCGCGCAGCGCGATGGCCAGTTCGTCAGCGCGCGGCAGTTCCTCGAGATGGCGCAGCGCAAACTGCTCGAGGAATTGCGAGGTGGTGCCATAGAGCAGCGGACGGCCGATGCCTTCACTGCGGCCCACAATGTCGATGAGCCCACGCTCATGCAGCGACTTGAGCACCGAGCCCACGGCCACACCACGAATTTCTTCGATTTCCGCGCGGCCGATGGGCTGACGATAGGCGACGATGGCCAGCGTTTCGAGCGCGGCCGCCGAGAGCTTCTGCGGACGCACCGCGACCTGCGCGCGCTCGATGGCCTCGGCGAATTCGGCGCGCGTGAGGATCTGCCAGCCTCCACCCTGCTCCACCAGTTCGACGGCGTGCCCGTCCACATCGTAGTGCTCGCGCAGCTCGTCGAGTGCAGCGCTCACCGCCGCGGGGCTCGACTCGGGGTCGAGCGCCGCGAGCGTGTCGAAGGGAATGGGGCGCGGGGCAGCGAAGAGCGCTGCTTCAAGCAGCTTCGCTAATGGCGTCACGACGGATCTCCACAGAGGCAAAGGCGCGGGACTGCGCAATGCGCAGCTCACCGAGCTTCGCCATTTCGAGCAGGGCCAGCAGCACGGACAGGATCTGCCAGGGTTCGGCGTCGCGGGCGACGAGGTCCGACCAGCGGCAGGCGCGGCGCATGGCCAGCACGGCACGCACCGTGCCCATGGCCCCGGCCACGTCGAGCGCCCGCGGCACGACTTCGTGCAGCGTGGGCTCCTTGGTGACGCGCAGCACCCGATCCACCGCCGCGAGCAGCTCGCCGAGTGAGAGCGAGAGCGGCGCATTGAGCGGCGTGAGGTCAGCGGCCACCGGCACGAAGCGGCGCGCGAACTGATGCCGGCGCTCTTCACCGCGGCGCTCGAGCAGGTCCACCACTTCGCGCATCTGCTGGTACTCGAGCAGACGGCGCACGAGTTCAGCGCGCGGATCTTCCCACGCGTCCTCGCCATCGGCGCGCGGCAGCAGCATCTGCGCCTTGATGCGCAAGAGACGCGCCGCCATCTCGAGATAGTCCGCGGCTTCATCGAGCCCGAGTGAGCTGATGCGCGCGAGGAACTGCTCGGCGATGCGGGCGATGGGAATGTCGTAGATGTCCACCTGCTCGTCGCGGATGAGCGACAGCAGCAGGTCGAGCGGGCCCGTGAACTGGCTCAGCTCGATGACAAACGACGGGGTGTTGGCCTCGACGGAACGGAAGTTCGGTGCAGTCACGCGATCACACGCCGAAGGGGTTGGGCAACAGGAACGGAATGTAGAACTGCTGGGCGAGGCGTCCGAGGATGAACGCCGGGGCCATCCAGAGGTTCACGATGGGCCGTCCGAAGGACAGCAGAGCGAACAGCAGCAACAGTCCGATACCACCCAGGCGCTGATACTGCAGCGACCATTGCGGTGGCAGGAGGTACTTGAAGACGTGGGACCCGTCGAGTGGCGGAATCGGGATGAGATTGAACGCCACCAGCACGAGATTGATGATGATACCCTGCGCGAACATGAGCTGCAGGATGCCGAGCGGCCGCACGAGGCCCGGGACCTGCTGCCCGATGAGGCCCACGAGCACGACCAGCGGCACGAGGGCGAAGGCGATGACCAGGTTGGTGGCCACGCCGGCCAGGGAGACAATGATGTCCCCCCGCTTGTACTGCCGATAGTTGCGTGGGTTCACCGGCACCGGCTTGGCGCCGCCGAAGATGGGCCCGCCCATCCAGGCCAGCAGGGCTGGCAGGAGGAGGGTCATGAAGGGGTCGATGTGCTTGACCGGATTCCAGGTGAGCCGTCCCAGCTGGTAGGCTGTGAGGTCGCCCTGCCGATAGGCCGCATAGCCGTGCGCGTACTCGTGGGCGACCATCGAGAACAGCAGCACGGGGAATACGAGGGCGAGTTGCTGGACGAGGGTCACCGCGAGGCCGAGCTGATAGGAGAGCGAGCGGGCAGGCGCGAGGGAACGCGAACCGGGACGCGAATGCAAGCAAATCGAGAGGGGAAGTCTAGCGATCGGACCGGGGCATGTCAAAAGTATTCCACATGTGAGGTTATCCACATTTTGCCGGAGCCGTTGGCGGAGGTGGCTCCCGACACCACAGGTCCGGTAAGTGCTGCAGCAGTGGTGGCTTGACCGGCGCGGCCGGATGTTCTACGTTTCCCAGTCTGTTCCGCCGTGGCCGGATTCCATCCGTGTGCCGGGTGGGTTCCACGTCACTGATCAACGGGTTCTGAGGAGTTTTACGTGCCGAATATCCAGTCCTCCAAGAAGGACTTGCGCAAGTCGCGTGCGGCTGCCGTGCGCAACCGCGCTCAGCGTTCGGCGCTGCGTACTGCCGTGAAGAAGGCGAAGGCGGCGGGTGCGGCGAGCGACGATCGTCTCACGGCCGTGTCGCTGCTCGATCGTGCGGCGCGCAAGGGCCTCATTCACAAGAATGCGGCGGCTCGTCAGAAGAGCAAGCTGGCCAAGGCTGCCAACGCCGCCTCGGCAGCGTAAGCCAGTCGGTTAGCAACGCACGAGGGGCCGGACTCATCGCGAGTCCGGCCCCTTTGTCGTTTGCGATCTTGGAATTGCAGCGAGTGCGGGTGCAGGAGCCGGATCGTCGACAGCTCATGCCGTCAGAACGCCGCGAGCTCTCCGCCGCAGCGTTCGCAGTACCACTCGGTGGGCAGGTTCATGGTGCCGCACTCGGTGCAGCGCAGCGTCTTCTGCGGCTCGGCGCCCGTGGCTGACGGCAGCGCATCGGGCACCGATCCCACCGCCGGGTTGCCACCCGAGGGATTGATGACCGAACGCAGGAAGGCCAGGTCATCAAAGCCGGCTGAAGGAGCGCCGGCAGACGGCGCGGACGTGGGCGGCGTCGCGGTCCGCGTGGTGGGATCGACACTCGGCACATCGACTTCCACTTCGATGCCTTCGAGTGAGTTCACAAAGGTGGAATCGGGCGCGTTCCCGCTGTCGGAGAACATGGCCAGCGCATCGTCGAATTCGTTGTCGACGCGCGGCTCCGCAACCGGCGGGATGTCCGACACGATATGCGTGACGATGTCATGCGCGCGCGGCGTGTGGCGATCGATGCGCTCCGCCGCCTCGAAGATGGCCTCCACTTCGAGCCCCGCGTCGGCGGCTTCAACCGGCGCCTCGACCGCCGGCAAGTTGAACTGACTGCCGAGGTCCACCAGCTCGTGCTCTGACGTGGGCTCCGACGTCGGTTCCTGCGCGGCCTCTGCAGCAGAGTCGACTTCCGCCTCGACCTCGACCTCGGCCTCGGCTCCAACCCCGACCTCAACCGCGGTAACTGCGGTAGCGGCTTCCGGCGCCTCGGCTTCTGGCGTCAAGGCTTCCGGCTCAACGGCTGTCGCAGTTTGCTGTTCGATTCTGGCACTCGCCAGCAATGTCCGCACGTCATCAAACTGCGTGAGCAACGCCGAACGCTCCGCCCCGAGCGTCTCCATCTTGCCCTCCACCTCGACGCGCACCGCCTCCCAGCGCTCGCTGTCGAACTCGCCGACCATGTTGCGCAGCATCGCCTCGGCGCGCTCGTCTTCCAGCGTGGCGAGCTGTGCATCCAGGCCATCGAGCTGACGTTCGAGATCGTTGCCGAGCGTGGCCAGCGTGTCGACATGCGACTGCAGCTGCTCGACTACCTGGGTGCGGCGCGCCAGATAATCACCATGTACGCGCTCGTACACGCGCACCGGGGTTTCCGTCCGCTTGGCCTCGAGGGCGGCGAGCCAGTCATCATAGCGTTGCCGCTCAGCGACCAGGGCGCGGACTTCTTCGATGGACACGACGTGAAACTCCGTGACGAGGGACGAGGAAGGACTCAGGAGGGAAGCTCTCGCGAAAGCCGCAGTGAAGCAAGCGCAGCCGCTTCACCCGCCGGCAGCGGCACCGCGCCGCCGAGCAGCGTGGAGACCAGCAGAATGCGTGCGGCCTGCTCCACACTCTCGAGACGCAGTACCGCATCGTTCAGCGAATGCCCCACGGCGGTGACGCCGTGATTGGCCAGCAGAAACACTTCGTGATCTGGCGCACACTGCGCGATGGCATCGGCCAGGGCCTGCGTGCCGGGCCGCGCATAGGGCACCAGCACCACCGGCCCCACCACCACCGGCAGTTCGGGCAACACATCGGCCGGCAGTGAACGCCCGGCTGCTGCGAAGCCCGTGGCCGCCGGCGGATGAGCGTGCACCACCGCCTGCACATCGGGCCGCGCCGCATAGAGCGCCACGTGCATCTTGAGTTCCGACGAGGCGCGAAGAGCCCGGTCACGGCCCTCGGCCGCCGACAGCGCCGCACTGCCGTCACGCGGCGCGTGCCACGATGTCGCATCGTGATGCACAGTGCCATCCGCGTATCCGCCATCGGCGTGCACACGCAGCACCTGCTCGGCCCCGATGCGCGCCTTGTCCACGCCGCTCGCCGTCACCAGCAGGCTGCCATCGGCGAGACGCATTGAGAGATTGCCCTCGGCGCCCGCCAGGAGCCCGCCCGCATGCAAACGACGACAGGCAGCGGCGAGTTGCTCGGCCGCTGCCTGCAGCGATTCGGGGCTCAGGCCCTGACCCATGTCAGCTGTGCACCACGCGCATGCCGTGCGTCACGACCGCCCTCAGGCCGCCGTGTACACCACGCGGCCACCCACAATCGTGTAGCGCGCCTGCCCCGTGAAGGTGTGGCCGCCGTAGGGCGTGTTGCGGCCCTTGGACTTGAACTGCGTGGGGTCGCAGGTCCACACCTTGTTGGGGTCAAACACCGTCACGTCGGCCAGACCGCCGCGCGCCAGTGAGCCGCCGGGCAAACGGAAGATCCTGGCCTGCTTGCAGCTCATCGCGTCCACCAGCTGCGAGAGATTGATGAGGCCGCGGTGCAGCAGGTAGGTGGTGTTCACACCGAGCGCGGTTTCGAGGCCCACGATGCCGTTGGGCGCATCGGCGAACTCGCGCTCCTTCTCGTCGTAGTGATGCGGCGCGTGATCGGTGACGAGCAGGTCGATGGTGCCATCGGCCACACCCTGCTGCAGCGCCTCCACGTCTTCGGCGGTGCGCAGCGGCGGATTCATCTTCGCGTTGGTGTTGTAGCCATCCACCGCGTCTTCGGTGAGCGAGATGTGGTGCGAGCACACCTCGGCCGTAACGTTGATGCCGCGCTCCTTGCCCCAGCGCACCAGCTCCACCGAACCCTTCGTGCTCAGGTGGCAGAGATGGATGTGGCCACCCGTGCGCTTGGCAAGGAGAATGTCGCGAATGACGTAGATCTCCTCGGCCTCGGCAGGAATGCCCTTGAGACCGAGCTTGGCGCTCATGATGCCTTCGTTCATGCTGCCGCCACGCGCCAGCGTCATGTCTTCGCAGTGCTCGGCAATGGGTACGTTGAAGGCGCGCGCATACTCGAGCGCGGTGCGCATGAGCTGCGCACTCTCCACCGGCTTGCCGTCGTCGCTGAAGGCCACGGCGCCGGCGCCCACCATCTCGGCAATCTCGGCCAGCGTCTCGCCCTTCTGCCCCACCGAGATGGCGCCATAGGGATAGACGCGCGCATAGCCTGCCGCCTCACCCTGACGCTTCACAAAGCCCACGACCGCCTGATTGTCGGTGACGGGCTTGGTGTTGGGCATGGCACACACCGCCGTAATGCCGCCGGCCACCGCGCTGTGCGCGCCGCTGGCCACCGTCTCCACGTCTTCGCGGCCCGGCTCACGCAGATGCACGTGCACGTCGATGAAGCCCGGCGCCACCACCAGGCCCGTGGCATCGAGCACCTCGGCACCGTCGGGCGTGCCCAGCGACCCTCCGCAGGCTTCGACGACACCGTTACGCAGCAACACATCGCCCACGGCGTCGAGGCCCTGCGAGGGGTCGACAATGCGACCGCCCTTGATGAGCAGATCACGGGTTCCGATCGGGTGCGCCATCTATGCGTTTCCTTTCTTGGCCGCTTCGGCCAGTTCAGGCTTGCCACCGGCAAGCAGGTAGAGCACCGCCATGCGCACGGCCACCCCGTTGGTGACCTGGTCGAGAATGACCGAGTGCGGGCCATCCGCCACGTCGCTGTCGATTTCGACGCCGCGATTCATGGGCCCGGGGTGCAGAATGAGGAGATCCTTTGGCGCGCGTTCGAGACGCGCCGAGGTGACGCCGAACACGCGATTGTATTCGCGCAGCGACGGGATGTAGCCGGCCTGCATGCGTTCGAGCTGCAGACGCAGAATGTTCAGCGCATCGGCCCAGGCGATGGCGTCTTCAATGCGATCAATGACCGTGACCCCCATGTCCTCGATGGCATTGGGCAGCAGCGAGCGCGGTCCGCACACGGCCACTTCGGCGCCGAGCTTGGTGAGGCCCCAGATGTTGGAGCGCGCCACACGCGAGTGCAGCACGTCACCCACGATGCAGATGCGCTTGCCCTTGAGCGAACCGAAGCGATCGCGCAGCGTGAGCATGTCGAGCAGGCCCTGCGTGGGATGCTCGTGTGTGCCGTCGCCGGCGTTGATGACGTTGGACTCGATGCGCTCGGCGAGAAAGCGGGCCGCCCCCGACGCGCTGTGCCGGATGACGACCATGTCGATCTTCATGGCCTCGAGATTGCGCGCCGTGTCAACCAGCGTCTCGCCCTTGCTCACACTGGAGCCGGCGCTGGCCACGTTCACGGTGTCCGCGCTCAGGCGCTTCTCGGCAAACTCGAACGAGATGCGTGTGCGTGTGGAGGCTTCGAAGAACAGATTGACGATGGTGGCACCACGCAGCGTGGGCACCTTCTTGATGGCGCGCTCGGAGATTTCGCGGAACGGGCCGGCGGTATCGAGAATGAGTTCGATCTGCGCGGCCGAGAGCGGCGCGAGGCCCAGCAGGTCCTTGCCGAGGGGACCGGGCATGCGCTTAGTGCTCCCCGTCGTTGGACCCGACCACCACCTGGTCCTTGCCGTCGAGCTCCTCCACCATCACGTCCACGCGCTGGCCGGGCGCGACATCAATGCGTCGCCCCACCACGTCGGCGTGAATGGGCAGCTCGCGGCCACCGCGGTCCACCAGCACCGCCAGCGCAATGCGCGAGGGGCGACCAAAGTCGGCCAGCTCATCGAGCGCCGCGCGCACCGTGCGACCGGTGTAGAGCACGTCGTCGACAATGACCACGCGCTTGCCGTCGAGCGTCCAGGGCAGCTTGGTGAGTCCGACCACGGGGCGCGGCCCCACGGTCTGCAGGTCGTCGCGATAGAGCGTGATGTCGAGGGCGCCGCTGGCGACTTCCACGCCTTCCTGCGCGGCAATGATGCGCACGATGCGGTCGGCCAGTTGCACGCCGCGGCGCTGGATGCCGACGATGACGAGGTCGTCGGTGCCGGCGTTCAATTCAACGATCTGGTCCGCCATGCGGCGCAGTGTGCGGTCAACCGCGCGCGCATCGAGGACGGTGGTGGCAGAGGTGGGCATGCGCCAAAAGTAACCACCTGCCACCGGACTTTCTTGGCTCGCGGGCCTCTTACCACTCGTGGTGCGAGCGGCTGCCCTCGGGCGGCATGGGCCGCGGCGGGAACATGCCGTTCAGCGGCGAGAGGTGACGGGCGGCGGTGCGGGCCGCGCGCAGACGGGCCTTGTCCACGGGCGGCACGTATTCGGTGGCCGCATACATGGCGATGTCGGCCGCGGCCTCCATGGTGGCCTGGGCAAAGCCCTGCGACCACTCGGGGCCGTAGGGATGGCTGTCGGCGCGCTCCTCCACGCCCCGGCCAAAGGCCACACACTTGTCGGCCGCTTCACGCAGCGAGCGGCTGGCGGCCAGGTGGGCCACCACCACGTGGTAGCCGTCGCGACGGCCCATGTGGAAGGCCGGCGTCTGGTCGGCGTCATGCAGCGGCGCCTCCACCACCCCGGACGCAATACCGGTCAACATCACACACAGCTGCGAGAAGTAGCTGCGAATGGGATCGACCGCGGGTTCGTCGAGAATGGGGGACATGGACCGTTCCGGCTACAGGTTCAGCGCCAGACCACCCCCTCGGCGGCCCGGCATGCGTGATCCTGAGCAAGCGGCGTGCCGCAGGTGTCAACCGCAGGCTGACACAGGCTTTGAGAGGGGAAATGGACAGCCTGACCCTGGTGAACTTATGGTCGCGCTCGCCAGCCGTTGCGGTCCGCCAGCAGCACTGCGGCCTCGGCGCCACAGCGGCGCCGGCACCACGCCGGCCGATCTTCAGCCGGCGTAAAGGTGCAGATCGGTGCCCACGAAGTCGGCCATGGCCTTGGTCGTGTCCCAGTCCGGATGGCGCAGTGTCACATATCCGTCCGACAGCAGGGTGCTTTTCCAGTCGCGACGCGGGCTGCCAAGAGGTAGCAGATCGATGGCGCAGATGGCGTCGCCCAGCCTGGCCTTGATGCGATCGAGCCCCTCGATGCGCTGAATGCGCCCCTGTCCGTGTGCCCGCTTGGTGATGCAGGCCGCGTGATACTTGCGCTCGATGTCCAGCGAGAAGGTGCCGAACAACTCGGCCTCGGCCCAGCCACCGAAGAGGTCCACGTCGCTGGCAAAGTTCATCAGGTCGACGGTGCGTGCGCCGGGCGGACGGGCGGCAATTTCGCCAAACACCACTTCGCCGTCGGCCTTGCGGTACCACTCCATGTGCGTGAAGCCGGTGTCGTAGCCCAGCACCTTGATGACCTGCTCGCCCATGGCGCGGCCCTCGGCCACCCAGGGGTCGTCCACGAGGCGATAGCTCAGCGTCTGCGGCGAGATCCACTCGTTGGTGCGCGCAATGAGCGGCCGTGGCCGATAGTAGCCGATGTGGAAGTATTCGATGCGGCCACGCGCGCAGATGGTGTCGTAGGTGAATTCCTCGCCGTCGATGAACTCTTCCACGTCGACCACGGCAATGTGGCCGAGCTGCGCGATGGCCTTGTCGACTTCGTGCGCGTCGTCGCAGCGGAAGGTGTCCTGCGAACCTGCACCGGCAATGGGCTTGATGATGAGCGGATAGCCCACCTGCTCCGCTGCCTCGCGCACCTCGGTGGCGGTGCGCGCCACGGCATGATGCGGCACGCGCACACCACCGGCGGCGAGCGCCTGCTTCATGAGGTCCTTGTCCCGAAAGCGCAGCGCCTGTTCGTACGACTGGCCCGGCACCCCCAGCGCCTCGCGAATGAGCGCGGCCACCTCCACCCCGGGCTCCCACAGGCAGCACACGCGGTCGAGTGTGCGTGTGCCCAGCCAGCGCTGCAACTGCGGAATGGCTGCTGCGGGATTGGTGAAGAGCTCCGGCAGTTGCAGATAACCACTCAGGTGACGACGCGCGAGCTCGGGCAGCTCGTGCTCCGGCCCATTGGACACACCCAGCACGGTGGCGCCCTGCACCGACAGGCCGCGCGTGAAGAGCGGCATCTCGCCGGGATAGCCCGGCGTGATCATGAGCACGGTGCGGGGAGCGACGTTGGTCATGGCAGCAGCAGAATGGGAGAGAGCCTGAGCGAGGGGACTGAGCATTGCGTCACTGGGGCTAGCCAAGATGCACACGCACGGTGGAGATCACGCGGCGCAGCGCATTGCTCACCACCTGCGTGTCGGGATGACGCAGCATGACAAAGCCCTCGCCCTCGTAACTGCCACTGGGCACCTGCCCCACGCTCGGAATGTGCGCGTCGCAGACGAGTTCGCCCAGCTCACGCTGCATGACGTCGAGCCCCTCGATGCCCACCACCCGGCCCTGGCCCTGCCCGCGCAGATACGCGGTGCCCACGGCAAACTGACGCGGCGGCGCGGCAAAGGTGCCGTCGATCATGAGCGTCATCCAGGCGCGCACAAAATCAAAGTTGTGTGCACGCGAGATCATGGTGGTCATCTGCGCACCGGGCGGGCGCGCGGCAATCTCGCTGATGGCCAGGGTGCCATCGGGGCGGCGGAACCACTCGCAGTGCGACACGCCGGTGGTCATGCCCAGCGCCTTGAGCGCACGGTCGCCCACGTGGCGAATGTCGTCGTAGGCCGGATCGTCGTGCTCACGCGGCAGCAGCACCGTCCACTGAATCCACGGATGCTCCAGCACCTCGAGTGGCGTGGGCGCGTAGCGTGTGATGGAGTGCCAGAGCGGCGTGCCGCCCAGCGTGACGGTTTCGAGCGAGTGCTCCACGCCGCGCAGAAATTCCTCGGCCAGCATGGGATCATGCGGCGAAGGCGCATGACGCTGCATGGCGCGATGCAGGGCCTCATCGTTTTCCAGCCGCTCGGTGGCGCGGGCGCCGGCACCGGCCGGCGGCTTGACGACAATGGGATAACCCACCTCGCGCACGAACGCCTGGGCGTCCTGCAGTGAATGCAGCACGCGATGCCGCGCCACGGGAATGCCCGCTGCGCGCAGCACGGTCTTCATCTGCGCCTTGTCGCGGAAGTTGGCGGCGGCGCTGGACGGCAGGCCGGGAATGCCGAGACGTTCGCGCACCCGGGCCAGCGGCCCCTGTGCCTGCTCGAAGGCGGCAAAGCAGCGGGCAATGGCGCCGTGACGCTGCGCGAGGGATTGCACCGCCCATTCGAGCTGCGCGGTGTCGGTGACATCGTCCACGCGCCAATGGCCGGCGAGCCGCTGGGCCATGGATGCCGGCAGCGCCTCGAGCGGCTCCTGGGCCACGACGCAGAGTCTGACATGGCCCAACGACAACGCCGCCTCGATCATCTGCGAGGCGGCGGGCGAAAAACGGGGCGCCACGAAAATCACGTTCATGGCGCCCCCGATGTGCTGCAGGTGATGGTCAGTCGGTGAGAAACGACGTGCGTGACGACGAACTTACTGGCAAACCCAGGGCGCGCCATCAATTCGCGCCGTGGCCTTGACACCCGTGGCCGAGTCGGCGGCCGTGATCGTCACCGGGTTGTTCTCGGCGTCGTCCATGCGGTTGGTGCTGCACTGCACGGTCTTGCGGAAGTTGAACTCACCCTTGTCGGTCACGTCGGCCATGCCGAAGTCCTGCGTGCCGTTGGCGCCCGGCGCGCGGGTACCGGTAAGCTTGATGCGTGCCCCGGCGGGCCAGTTCTTTCCCTTGATCGTGAGGCGCGCGCCCTGCGGGGTGCGCTCGCCTTCGGCGGACACGGCGGGCTTGGGCTGGCCCACAAAGGCGCCAGCGGCGGTGGCCGAGGCGGTGATGGCCGAGACGATCAACGCCGGTACCAGCAGGCGGCGCGTGAAGTGCTGCATCTGTGCTCCTCCGAGTTGGTGACGCGCGGCGGGACGAAATCCCCGTCGGCGCGTGGTTTCGTACCGGGGAAAATGCGTTTTGTGCCCCCGTCGCGCAATCAGTGCGTCTGGTCACATTCCGCGGGAGGGCATGCGGGCCGGGGTGGAGTGCGGCCGGCGGGTGCCCTGCCGTAGCCATGCGGGGGCGGATCGGTTGTCTGGCCTGCCTTAGCGCTCGAGACGGAAGCCCGGGTCGATGCGTGGCCGCGACGGAGCGTTGGCCACGAACCAGCCGGTGAGATACATCCATCGCGTCATGCGCGTGAGCTTGCCGTAGTCGATGCGCTCGGGCTTGTCGCGCGGCGTGTGATAGTCGGGGTGCAAGTTGCTGGTGTACATGACGCTGGGCACGTCGAGCCGCGCATAAGGCACGTGATCGCTGCGGAAGTACCAGCCCTCGGGGTGCGTGGGTCGGTCCCAGAGCGAGTCGAGGGCAAAACGGCCGGTGAGCGCATTGGCACGCAGCGCATGCTCCACGAGATCGGTGGAATTGCGATGCGGCGGCTGCACGCCCAGCAGGCTGGCGCTGTCGGGACTGTTGCGGCCCATCATCTCGCCGTTGAGCACGGCCACAATGTCCTTGAGTGGAACGACCGGATGCTGGGCGTGATAGCGCGACCCCAGCAACCCCCGCTCCTCGGCGCCATGATACACAAACAACACCGAGCGCTTGGGCTTCTGCGCCATGAAGGCGCGCGCGCTGGCCAACAGGGCCACACTGCCGGTGGCGTTGTCATCGGCGCCGGCCCAAACCGAGTCGCCGTCCATGACGTAGCGCACGCCGTCATGGTCCTGATGCGCGGAGTACAGCACGTACTCGTTGCGCAGCACGGGGTCGGTACCGCCTATGACACCCACGATGTTCACGCTGGGCGTTTCGAATTGCTCGAGGCGCACCTGGATGCTGCCTTGTGGCGCATTGCGAAGTAGCGGCGCGCGGCTGCTGCGCACAAGAAACGCGGGCGGTGTGCCGTTGACGGGCGTGGTGACATTCAGCACGGGTGGCAGCGGCGCGAGATAGCGCGGCTGACCGGCAAAGCGCGGCGCCGCGTCATTCACATCGTAGGTGCCGCGCAGGCGCAGGCTGGCCAGGCCGTCAAAGGCCGCATTGGTGATGCTGTCGGCCACGAGAATGAGCGCGAGGGCGCCGCGGCGGGCGAAGCGCTGCTGCGTGGCAGAAAGGGCGGCATTGGCATAGCGCACGTCCTCGCTGTTGACGGTCGTGCGAATGGACGCGCGGTTGGGCGTGATGACGGGCACCGCCACTACACGGCCCTGCACATTGACCGTGCTGTCGTTGGCATTGTCGAGCCAGAGCACGGGGCCCGACACATCCAGCCCGCGATTGCCCAGCGGGATGAAGTCACGCCACACGGCCAGTGTGTCGTTGTTCAGCCGTGCGAAGCTGGACACGGTGGACACGCGCGTGCGTGTCATGTTGAACCACTGGTAGTAGGTGCCGTCCTGCCCCATGGGCGTGACGCCGATTTCGCGCAGCCGGTCGACAATCCAGGCCGAGGCGCGCAGTTCGTCGGGTGTGCCGGCCTCGCGGCCGCGCATGGCGTCACCGGCCAGCGCATAGAGTTCGCGCTTGATGTCGGCTTCGCGGATGCGATTGAGCGCGGCGGGCAGGCTTTGTGATGCGGCCGGTTTCGCGGTGGACCTAGCCGCCGTGTTTTGCGCGGCAAGCGCCTGCGGGTTGGCGAGGGCGGCGGCCAGCAGGGAGACTGCGAGCCTGACGGTACGGCGACGGGTTGCTGCGTGGGAGGGGCGCATGCCCCATTCTACGACGGGATTGGCTAACTTGCTGGTATGTCGCACGCTGCCATTCTTGATGTCACCACCGCGACCTTTGACGACGTCGTGGTACAGCAGTCGCACACGGTGCCGGTGCTGGTGGATTTCTGGGCCACCTGGTGCGGCCCCTGCCGGGCGCTGGGCCCCATACTGGAACGCCTGACCGAGGAGTACGCCGGCGGCTTTGTACTGGCCAAGGTGGACACCGACCGTGAGCAGGCCCTGGCCGCGCGGTTTCAGATCCGCAGCATTCCCACGGTGTCGCTGTACGTGGGGGGCAAGCCGGTGGCCGGTTTCCCGGGGGCCCTGCCCGAGGGGCAGATCCGCAAGTTTCTGGCGCAGCATGGTGTGCATCCCAAGCGCGCGTCGCGCGAGTGGTCAGCCGACCCGGCCACGCGGGTGAGCGAGCTGCGTGCGGCGGTGGCCGAGTCACCCACGCGGGGCGACCTGCAACTGACCCTGGCCGAGGCCCTGCTGGCGGTGGAGCAGGACACGGAGGCGCTGCGGGTGCTGGAGGGTTTGCCGGCCGAGTTGTACGGCGACGCGGCGGCGCAGCGGCTCAGGGCGCGCATTGCATTGCGCGCGCGGGTGGTGCATGCGCTGGACCTGGCGGCCCTGGCGGCGCGTGTGGAGCAGACGCCGGAGGATGCGGAGGCGGCGGTGTTGCTGGGCGTGCGCCTCGCGCTTGGCGGTGATGTGGCGCGCGCGGTGGATGTGCTGCTGGAGGCCGTGCGGGCGCAGAAGGGCGGCGAGGCGACCAGCGCGCGGGATGCACTGGTGGAGGTGCTGCAGCTCGTGGACGACGAGGAGTTGGTGCGCGGGGCGCGGCGGCGGATGGCGGCGGTGTTGTTCTAGGCCAAGGGCCTTGGCCACAGCAAACGGTCAGACTGCCACGCACCATCGTTGACGAGATCAAGATAGGGCTGGCGATTGAATTGTTTGATGCTGCCGACCTCGAGTCGTCGCGCAATGGGGAGTACCAGCACCGCAGCGGCTCCACCGACCATGAGACTGTGGGCACCGGACATCGCGCCCGATCCGGTGACCCAGGTGTCTTCAATCAACACGATGCGGCGCCCTTCCACCTCTGAAGGCTCTGCTGCAAAGAGGGATGGGTTAATCGCATTCCTCGGCTTCTTCTGCCCGGGGGCAGCGCGCAAGAGCGGCTTGAGTGGCGGGAGATACGAGCTCACCAGGCTCACACTCTTCCAGAGACGCTGATCTTCAACGAGTATGCCGCGTGTGGAAGGCGTGACGCAAATGGCATCAATTGCACCACCGAGCGCGTGTTCTATCGGCTTGCTGAAGGCGAGCATGGCTGAGAACAGCGCTGCAGCAAGCAAGTACATGTCATCCGGACTCGCTCCCTTGTATCGCTGCATTCGACCGTACCATGTCCCAGGGTCTGGTGCCATTGAGATGGGCACCACGCGATTGAGAAGGCCGAAGGGGACGCCGGACTTATGCAGCTGTAGGCACCCGAAACACTGCGCATAAGTCGGATCCTTCGACCCGAAACAATAGGGACCGACCATCGGATGACCGATGGTCGGTACGGCCTTCGCTTCGTTCTGCACCACCTGAATCGCGTCGTCGATAGACGCGTAGGGGTGCGCGCCACTCACGCGACCTGGAAGGCTTGCGGCGTGTATGCCGGATCCATGCGGCTGACCAAATCATCGGTGTCGGACAGCACGTATGCCTTGGCCCCATCGATTCCTTGGTCCACCATGGCTTGCGCCCACTCATGTTGATCAACGAGCGAGCGGAGGAGAAACACCGTTCGCCCGTGCTGCAACGCGGACCGCGCCTGCATACGCGCACCGGACGTCGCAGACGCCTCAACCACTACCGTTGCAACACTGAGGCCGGACATGGTGACATTGCGCTGCGGAAAACTCGACTGGGTGGGGGGAGACGCCGGGAGGAACTGCGACACGAGCGCCCCACCCTCATTGACGATGCGACGAGCGAGGAAGGTGTTGGCCTTGGGATAGGTGCGCTGCAAGCCGGTGCCGACTACCGCAATGGTACGGGCCCCGACATCGAGAGCCGCCGTGTGCGCGGCCGTATCGATGCCGGCCGCCAAGCCGGATACGATCACCAGTCCACGACGCCCCAACTCTTTTGCCAACTTGGTGGCCCGACGGAGACCGGCATCAGTCGCCTGGCGCGTACCGACAATGGACACGCCAGTCAGTTCCATCAGGTCGGCGTTGCCCTCGACAAACAGTAGCGGCGGACGATTGTGCACCGTTCTGAGAAGCGAAGGATACTCCTCATCGAGCACCGTCCATGCGGCGTACGGCAGATCGTCCCAACTGTCCACCTCACGTAAGGCGCGCTCGATGAGTGGATCGGGATTCGACTCAAAGAGAGCCGCCTGCGCCGCCGAACTGCGGTAGCTGTGTGCCAAGATCGCGATGGCGCTACCCGCGTGCTCCACCATGGCCGCGAGATGCGCCTTCGGTACGGCGCCTCCCAACAACAACGCGACGAGGGCTACACGCTCGTCGTGGAGGTTGCCGGGTTGCAGTGCGAGATCTGACATCTCCAAAAACATGCGGCACAGCTCTGGGTGGCGTGAGTACCGAACATATACCGAAGCTACCTAATTCTGCCCCAAGACCGCAAGTAGACCCTGCGTGTAGGAGGTGCCGATTTCGAGCGCTCTCACCATTTCGAATGCCACAAAAGAACAACCCCGCGGCGGCCGAAATTGGCCACCGCGGGGATACAAACGATAGCGGATGGGGGGGGATTCGAACCCCCGAGACGCGTTAACGCCAACACGCTTTCCAGGCGTGCGCCTTAAACCACTCGGCCACCCATCCAAGAAGTGCAACGCGCCGCCGCGGTAGGCCACGGCGGCGCGCTGCGCAACGGAAACTGCAACTGCGACTTCAAGCGGACAGGGTGAGATTCGAACTCACGATACCGTTGCCGGTATGCCGGTTTTCGAGACCGGTGCCTTCAACCACTCGGCCACCTGTCCTGAGAGAGGATAGATCACAAAAATGATCTCGTTGTTGTGCATTGGTTGCGCAACTGCGTCGTTCGCCGAACTCAGGCAGCCGGACGCGCCCTCCCAGAGCATCGATAGATAATCGGCAGAGGTAGCCACTTCAAGCGTTCACCTCGCCGTTTTCGGTACGCCGGATCGCCGCCGAGGCACCCACGCGGACGGCGCCCCATATCGGCCTAGCAGGCGCGCCGTCAGTACGGCGGATCCAGCGAGTCGTCGAAGCGCGAATCGTCCGCCAATCGGAACTCGTCCTCAAGACGCTGGGCTTCCGAACGCTCACGCTCCTCGGGAGTCATGGTGTCGAGCCGCCGGTTCATTTCGACCTGATCGGCCGTGGCCTTCTCGAAGAGCTCCTCAAGGGAGAGCTCATCATCAGCCCGCTGCTGTGGCTCGATCGGGGCCCTGCCCTCTCGCCTTTCGTCCATCGACCGTCTCTCCCTGCGAGTTCGACGCCATCGTGATCTCGCCGGGGGGCTCTCTGGGGCCACCCATCCCGACCGAGGCGGCCACCGATGACCACCTCGTGGGAAGATGCGCCGAGACCAAACGTTGGCAAGGATCTCGGACAGCTGTGAACTTCGGCCGCGAGCGAGGGGTCACGTAGAGGAGATACCGGCAGCACGTGCTCCTTCACCCAAGTCACTTGAGTGGCTACGCCATCCTTCGCGACCGTGATGACCGCATCGGTAGTGCACCAAGTAGAGCCGTCCTATGTTTCAGTGCTTGCTGGTCGGTTTGGTCCTTGCATCGCTACATCACTTGATGTCCAGTGACTCATGCCCCTCACGCTCAACGGCATTGTCGTGCCGAATCTTTGCCAGGGTTCGGAATGGGCGATTGCGGACGACGCACTACTCGCCGAGTACGTCGCGCGAATTGCTGTAGGACAGTGTCGACACGTAGCGCGAATCCTCGCTAGCCAAGATGCGTCTGCCGCCTCAGTGGATCAGGCGGCAAAAGCCGACGCGATCACCCTGTTGACTGTCAACGCTGGCGAAGAACCGTGGCATCGCGATGGATGGCTCTTCCAAGCGATTTCATGGATTGCGGCCTACAGCGCTGAAGGCGTCGCGATTCGCGCCCCGCATCTGATCAAGGCTCACAAGGGCTTCGACGGACTCAAGCTCGAACTGAACGACGTCGGCGCCGTAACAGCGGTCACCATCTTCGAGGACAAAGCGACTGACAACCCGCGGAAGACAATCCGGGAGGATGTCTGGCCGGGCATTGAAAGACTTGAGCAGGGCGGGCGCACCAATGAGCTCACGCAGGAGATTAGCTCGCTGCTTGAAGCTCAGCTGAAGACGCTTCCAGGATTGGACGTCGATGCGGCCGTTCGGCAGATCGTCTGGAACAACGTGAGGCGCTATCGAGTCGCGATCACCGTTGACTCGACGCACATGACCGAAGCGAAGCGCAAGAGGCTGTTCAAGGGCTATTCGGAGCAGGCGCCCGGCGACATTACGCGACGCGGTGCAGAGACCTTGCTAGTGCCCGAACTTCGGCCTTGGATGCACGAGTTCGCGCAGAAAGTGATCGCGGTCATACGGGAGATGCCTGAACGTGTTTGATCAGGAAACCGTCGCGCTCATTCGACAGGCGCCGGCGCTCGATGGTATCGACTTGGATGCCCTCCCCCAACTGCTTACGGACGCATTCGCCACGGTGGTCGCGGCGCGCATTCGGCTTCGAACAGGCGCGCCAGATACTGCCGGGGCGGAGATCGACGCGACCGTTTCTTTGCTAACGCGCCTTGCTGCGACGCATGAGGTCCTGGTGGCTCAATTGCCGGATCGAGACAACCGAGCTGCGGCGGCATTTGTTGCGGGGACCGCCCACCAGACGCGTCGCCTAGCACGCAGCGGTGTGCGCGAGGCGAGCCGCATCACGGCCACCACGGTGAGCGCCGAGGTCAGCTCTTCCCTTTTGTTTTTGATTGCAGAGGCCTACCCGGACGCGGCGGAGGCGTCAAAGAATATCACTTCAAACTCGCCGGATTCCACGCTTGTCGAACGAGGATTGCTGTCCGCCATCAAGGCGCTGGCCGGTGGAAGATTGCGCGAGATCGTCGCCGAGCCCGTTCCCGAAAGGACGGCCTCGACGTCAACCGAGCGGGCGCTGGAAGCGTTGCAGTATCTGTTGCTCCAGGGTGTACGGGCGCTTGCAGATCAACTGCAACGCCCGGAGGACACCGCGACCGGGAGCACAGCACGGGGGATCTTCCAACAGGTGAAGGACCTGTGCATCGAAGAGTTGAACGATGCGCTCGGGGACGGGCTGTCAGGCTATAGTGTTTTTTCCGGACCGTTGCATGTGGCAAATCTGTTGATTGCGGCTGATCGCGACCTGAGTGGTTCCGCGCTTTCGCACCTGCCGGCACCAAGCGGCATCGATGCCGCAGCGTGGAACCAGATTACCCAGCGAATGGCGCTGTCTCGTCCATTTCTCTGGCGTAACCACAAAGAGGCGATTCAAGAAGGCTTCCTGGAGCGGGGTCGCTCCGCGGTGATCAGCTTTCCGACAGGCGGAGGAAAGTCCACGCTCGCAGAACTCAAGATCGCGGCGGCCCTTATATCAGGTGAGCAGGTCGTATTCCTTGCGCCGACACATGCGCTCGTTTCGCAGACGGTGAAGGCGTTGCAGAAGACATTCAAGAGTGCCACGGTATTCGGCGACACCGATGATGACGTGACACTCTCTTCCATCAATGCGCAGCGCGACGTCGTCGTCACAACACCAGAGCGCTGCCTCGCCCTTCTCGCGATGCAGCCGGAGGCATTCGCGAATCTCGGACTCATTGTGTTCGACGAGTGCCATCTGCTTCACGCCCGTCCAGGCGATCGAAGTCGGCGTGGCCTTGACTCGATGCTGTGCCTCCTCAACCTGACGCTCACCGCGCCCACCGCTGATCTGTTGCTCATGTCGGCGATGATGGAAAATGCCAGCGAATTGGCCGGATGGATCGGGGAAATCACTGGTCGAGAATGCTTGATTCTTGATCTCGCGTGGAAGCCGACGCGACAAGCGCGAGGCTGCGTAGTTTACGAGGCTGCTCGGCTAGACGCGCTTCGCGATGAGCTCGGGAAGGCAAGACTAGCGAATCCGAAGCAGAAGTCTGTTCCGGCGAAGATTATGCGCGAGTTGACCGCGAAGCCGCTCGGATTCTTCGGCCTCCGTCAGACGTGGAGTACGCGGGCGTCCGAGGACTACGCCTTGCGAACTCTCCTCGAGACAGAGGAGCCGTTGGGCACCAGTTCCGGTCCCTCGAGTTGGTACTTGACGCCGAATGGAAATCACGTCAGCACAGCGATCGCCGCGGGTTCCGTCGCCGCGGGAATGAAGACCCTAGTGTTCGTTCAAAGCACAACCGCGTGCGGCAGTTGCGTTCGAAGTTTCTCGCAGCATTTGAAGCCGAGAGAAGTCAGACTGAACGAGGAGGAGGCGGCTTGGCGAGCCTTAGCAGGGTGCTGAAAAACCG
>NZ_DLHL01000034.1 GCF_002483225.1 Gemmatimonas sp. UBA7669
CGGCTTTCTCAGCACCCTGTTAGCGCCGCGGTCGCGCGGGAACGGCAGGCCGCAGCCCTCGCCAATCCCACGCTCAGCTACGGTCGCGAGCAGACCTCGCGCGCGGGACAATCCAACGCGCAGGACATCGCGCAGATCGAGTGGCCACTCGATCTCGCGGGTCAGCGCGCGGCTCGTGTTGCGGCGGCGCGGTATCGCCGTGAAGCGGCCGAGACGCGCCTCGCCGCCGCTGTTCGAATGCTCGATGTCATGGTCCTTGGCGCGTATGTCGAGGCCATGAGCACGGCCCATCGCGTGCAACTCGCCGAGACGGCCTATCGAACGGCGACCGAAGCGCAACGCGTGAACGATGAGCGCGTGCGCGCCGGTGACGTGGCCGGGTACGCTGGGCGCCGACTCCGGCTCGAGGCCGGCCGTTACGCGGCACGGCGCGCCGAGGCCGCCGTGCTGGCTCGGGCTGCACGCGAGCGGCTGGCCCTTGTCACCGGGCTCCCCGCTGCGCAGCTCACCGTACCCACCGTCTCCGCGTCCGATAGCAGCGGAACGGCCTTTCAGGTGTTGCTGTCGTCTGCCCTCGGGTCGACCATTGCAGTGTTGAGCGCGTTACCAACAACTGGCGATTCGTTGGTCGCGCGTGCACTGGTCAATCGCGCCGATGTACTGGTTGCCGACCGCGAGGGGCAGGCCGCACAAGCCGACGCTCGGCTCGCTTCACGCGAGCGGATTCCGCTTCCCGCTCTCTCCCTTGGCTATAAGGGGGAACGTGTGCAGAGCGGCGCGAGCGTGCCCGGCGTCTCGCTGTACGGCTTCGTCGCGGGCTTCTCGTTGCCGCTGCCATTGCTCGACCGTCGCGCCGGAGCCGTAGCGGCGGCTGATGCCACGGCCCGCCAGCTGGAGGCCGAGGCAGACATGACGCGTCGTCGTGTGGCGCAGGAGGTGCTCGATGCGCTGAGCGCCCTTGGCAGCACCGAAGCAGAGCGCAATGCCCTGCTGCCATTCGCTGGCGCAGAATCGCGCCTCGCACTGCGAGCCGTTCAGGCGGCCTACGCCGAGGGCGAGATCACCCTCACCGAATGGCTCGAAGCCGTGCGCGCGTGGCAGGAAACCGAACTCGCGCTGCTGACCACGACGACCGACCTCGCGCTGCGCCGAGTGGAACTCGCGCGCGCGCTCGGACTCTCGCTGTTCCCTCACACCGAAGCGAACCGATGACCGCCCGTTTTCTCCTTCAGACCGTTGTCGCGATCGGCCTGACCACGGCCGGCGTGGCCGCCTGCGGTGGCGCGAAAGCACCCGAGGTCGTGGCTGGCGATGCCGCCGCCGAACCGGCTGGTGGCGCCATTACCCAGTGGACCGACAGCACGGAGCTCTTCATGGAGCATCCGGCACTCATTGTCGGGGCACCGGACAAGTTCGCTGTGCATCTGACCGATCTCACCGACTTCGCCCCGCTGCGCTCCGGGCGCATCACCCTCACGTTTATGCCGCGCGACGGTGGTGAGCCGGTGGTGGTCGTGCAGGATGCGCCGCGCGCGCCGGGCATCTACGGGCCGAGTCCGTCCTTTGCAAAGGCCGGCGTATACGATCTGGTCATCCGCGTGGAAAGTCCGCAGGCACGTGACAGCATCTTCGTACCCGGTCTCACGGTGTACGCCAACGCGGCGGTCGCGCCGCGAGACTCCGGCGGCGTCGAAAGTGGCATCTCGTTTCTCAAGGAGCAGGCCTGGAAGACGCCCGGCTTCCGATCGGCGTTTGCTACCGCGGGAGAACTGGCTGGCACCTTCGAAGCCCCCGGGACCATCGAACCAGCGGCCGGGCGCTTCGCCGAGGTGGGGGCGCCCATTGCGGGACTCGTCGACGCGTCGAGTGTGGCCAATACACCAGCGCCGGGCACCCAGGTATCACGCGGCCAGACGCTGGCCCTGCTGACGCCCTCGCTCGGCGATGCCGGGGGCGCGGCCTATGCCGAGGCCCGTGCGCGCCTGGCGGAGGCGGAAGACGAACATGCGCGTGCCGTCCGTCTGTATGCCGTGGAAGCGGTACCGCAGCGCCGCGTGCATGAGGCGGAAATCCGTCTCGCGGCCGCGCGAGAGGCGCTCGCCGGTTATGGCGGCGGTGAGCTCCCCGGTGGGCGCGTCGCGGTTCGTGCGCCGCTGGCGGGGGTCATCGCCGATCGGCGGGTGACACCGGGCAGTCGAGTCGACGCGGGGGCGCTGCTCTTCACGGTTGTCGATCCGTCCGTTGTGTGGTTGCGCGTGAATGTCCCCGCGTCCCGGGCGGCCACGGTGTCGCGCACGTCGAACGTGGATTTCACGGTGGAAGGTTCGGAGCGTGTGTATACGGCGCGCCGCGTGGTCTCACTGGGCAGCGTCATCGACAGTCTGTCCCGGTCGGTCCCCATGTTGCTCGAAGTGGTCAACGCCGACCGCAGCCTCAAAGTAGGTGCCGCCGCGCGCGTGTGGGTTCGCACGGGACAGCGTGAATCCGGTGTGACCGTGCCCGCCTCGGCCGTGCTCGACGAGGACGGTCGACCCATCGCCTATGTACAGGTCGACGGTGAGTCCTTCGAGAAGCGTGTGCTCACACTCGGCGCGCGTGATGCCGGCCGCGTGCTCGTGCGCGACGGGATCCGCGCAGGTGAGCGTGTGGTAACGGGGGCCGCCTATCAGGTGCGTCTCGCCTCGCTCTCCACGGCCGTGCCGGCGCACGGTCACGAGCATTGAGGCGCCCATGCTGAATCGCCTGATTGCGTGGGCGCTCGCCAATCGCGTCATCGTGCTCGCCGTGTCTGTGCTGATACTGATCAGCGGCGCGTGGACGGCGTGGCGCATGCCCGTGGATGTGTTCCCCGATCTCACGGCACCGACCGTTACGGTGCTGACCGAAGCACACGGTATGGCGCCGGAGGAGGTCGAGGCGCTCGTGTCGTTTCCTATCGAAACGTCGGTGAACGGCGCCACCGGCGTCCGCCGTGTGCGCTCGTCCACGGCACAGGGCATTTCGGTGGTGTGGGTGGAGTTCGACTGGGGGACGGATATCTTCCGCGCGCGGCAAATCGTCGCGGAAAAGTTGCAGACGGTGGCCGCGGCCCTGCCCACGGGCATCTCCGCTCCCGTGTTGGCGCCGGTGTCGAGCGTCATGGGAGAGATCCTCATGATCGGTCTCACCGGAACACAGTCTCCCACCGAGCTGCGGACCGTGGCGGATTGGACCATCAGGCGTCGACTGCTCGCGGTGCCGGGTGTGGCGCAGGTGATCCCCATTGGCGGCGCCGTCAAGCAATACCAGGTGCTCGCCGATCCGGCGCGCATGATGATGGCCGGTGTCTCACTCGAACAGGTCGTGCGCGCGGCGCGTGGCTCCAACGCCAACGCGTCCGGTGGCGTGTACATGGATCGTGGACAGGAATACGTGATCCGTGGTATCGGACGGGTACAGTCGGAGGCGGACATTGCCAGTACACTGGTGGCGGTACGCGGTGGCACGCCGATCACCCTTGGACAGGTGGCTGACGTGACCGTGGGCACGGCCCCGAAGTTCGGTGACGGCAGTGTGAATGCGCAGCCTGGCGTGGTGCTCGCCGTGCAGAAGCAGCCTGGTGCCAACACGCTCGAGCTCACGGAGCGTATCGAACGGGAACTCACGGCCATTCAGAGTGCGCTCCCCGCTGGCATGACAGTACACGCGGAACTCTTCCGCCAGGCGAGCTTCATTCGTGTGGCCGTGGACAACGTGGTGAAGGCGCTGCGCGACGGCGCGGTGCTGGTGGTGATCGTACTCTTCCTCTTCCTGTGGAATCTGCGGGCCACAGCGATTTCCATCGTCGCCATCCCGCTCTCGCTTGTGGTGGCGATCTTTGCCATGAAGCTCCGCGGCATCAGCATCAACACGATGACTCTGGGTGGCATGGCCATTGCCATTGGCGCGTTGGTGGACGATGCCATCATCGACGTGGAAAACGTCTTCCGGCGCCTCAAGGAGAACCATCACCGGCCACCGGCCGAGCAGCGGTCGGCACTGCGTGTCGTCTACGACGCGTCGAAGGAGATCCGCGCGAGTATCGTGAACGCCACCCTCATCATCATCGTGGTGTTCCTGCCTTTGTTCTTTCTGGGCGGCGTGGAAGGGCGACTGTTGCGTCCCCTCGGGTTCGCGTACGTGGTATCGATTCTGGCTTCTCTGCTGGTCGCCGTGACGGTGACGCCCGTGCTCTGTGCATATCTGTTGCCCAACTCGCGAGCCGTGCAGCGTGAGGAGGAGAGCCGTCTGGTCGTGTGGCTCAAGGCACAGTACGCGCGCGTGCTCACGCCCGTGCTTGCGCATCCCCGGCGCGTGCTGGCGGGCGCCGTGGCGGCGCTCGCGCTGAGCATGGCGGCGGTGCCGATGCTCGGCTCGGCCTTCCTGCCGGAGTTCAACGAAGGAGCCCTCACGGTCTCCGTGGTGACGGTGCCGGGAACGTCGCTCGAAGAGTCGAACGCCATCGGGCAACGGGTGGAACAGATCCTCAAGGCGAAGCCGGCGGTGATCAATACCGATCGACGGCAGGGGCGTGCCGAGCTCGATGAGCATGCCCAGGGCGTGAACGCAGCCGAGATCGACGTCACACTGCGCGACGATGCCGACAAGGAGGCCCTGTTCGAAGAATTGCGCAACGAATTCACGTCGATTCCCGGAACGAACGTCACCATCGGGCAGCCCATCGGGCATCGCATCGACCACATGCTGTCCGGCACGCGCGCCAACATCGCGGTCAAGCTGTTCGGGCCGGACCTGTACCAGCTTCGACTGATCGGTACGCAGATTCGCGACGTGATGGCCGGCGTGTCGGGCGTAGCCGACCTGCAGCTCGAGCAGCAGTCCGATGTGCCGCAGCTTCGCATCAAGGCCGATCGGGCAGCCCTCGCCCGTCATGGTATGAGTGTGGGGCAGCTGGCCGAGGCCATCGACGTGGCGTTGAACGGAGAAGCCGTGTCGCAGGTGTTGGAGGAGGGGCGCAGTGTCGACCTGGTGGTGCGCTACCCAGACGCATACCGTCTGAATGCGGATGCCATCGCCGCCGTTTCGTTCGATACGCCGACTGGCCAGCATGTCCCCTTGTCGCAACTGGCCACGGTGACCGTGGACCGCGGCCCCAATACCATCTCGCGCGAAAACGTGCAGCGGAAGATCGTGGTACAGGCCAATGTCGCCGGACGGGACCTTGGCAGTACCGTCGCCGACATCGAGCGTGCGGTGGCTGAGGGGGTAACGCTGCCGCCCGGGTACTTCGTGGAGTACGGCGGACAGTTCGAGGCGCAGGAGGAAGCGACGCGCACGCTGTCGGTGCTCTCGCTGCTCTCCGTCGCCGCCATCTTCCTGTTGTTGTACGGGGAATTCGGCTCGGCGCGCACGGCGGGACTGGTGATGGCGAATCTGCCGCTGGCGCTCATCGGCGGCGTGGTGGCCGTGCTGCTCACCGGGCGCGTGGTGAGCATCGCGTCACTGGTCGGCTTTGTCACCCTCTTTGGCATCGCGACGCGGAACGGCATCCTGCTCGTGGCGCACTACCGTCACTTGCTCGCAGAGGGCGTGCCGTTTGCCGAAGCCGTCACCCGCGGTTCACTGGAACGTCTATCGCCAATTCTCATGACGGCGCTTACTGCGGGGCTTGCCCTCATTCCGCTCGCGTTCGGGGGGGGAGAGCCGGGGAACGAGCTGCAGACGCCGATGGCCATCGTCATTCTTGGTGGCCTGCTCTCGGCCACCGTGCTCAACATGATCGTGCTGCCGGCGCTGTACTGGATGTTCGGGGCGCGCGACGTACAACCCGAGGAGGCAGCAGCATGATGTGGACTCGCTGGGCGCGATGGGCGCCGCTGTTTGCCCTGGCCATGCTCGTGGCCGCGCCAAGCGTACTGCTGGCGCACGGGGTGTCCGTTGGTGACAAGGGCTATATCCAGGAAACCTTTGGCGTGCGTCTGGTACCGTTCGTGTATCTTGGCGCCAAGCACATGGTTACCGGGTATGATCACATCCTGTTCTTGTGCGGCGTGATCTTCTACCTGTACCGCGTGCGTGACATCGCCACCTATGTCACGCTGTTCGCCGTGGGACATTCCAGCACCCTCATTCTGGGGGTGCTCACCAAGATCAGCGTGAGCCCGTATCTGATCGACGCCATCATCGGTTTTTCAGTGGCCTACAAGGCGCTGGACAATGTGGGCGCCCTTCAGAAGTGGTTCGGTGTGCAGCCCAATCCCCGTGCCGCCACGCTGGTGTTCGGCCTCTTTCACGGGTTCGGCCTTGCCACCAAACTGCTCGACTTCGAGATGGACCCCGACGGACTTGTAGAGAACCTGCTTGCCTTCAATGTGGGCGTCGAAGTCGGGCAGATGCTCGCCCTTACCGTCGTGCTCATCGCGATGAGCTACTGGCGGCGATCCCCGTCGTTTCTCCGCAGCGGTTTTACGGCCAACATGCTGTTGCTGGTGGCCGGTCTCCTGCTCGTGGGCTATCAGCTCACGGGCTACTTCTCCACGCAAGCCTAGGGTCCCGCCATGTTCGCACTGCTTACCCGCCTCCTCGTCGTTCCCGTGTCGCTCGCCACGGCAACGCCTACCGTGCTGCCGTTGACCGCGTTGTCCGATGGGGCAGCCACCGTTGCTGCCCAGGCCAAGCGCGATTCCATGACCGTCACCATCGCACCGGCCAAGCGTGTCGAGGTAAAGCTGGTAATGAAGAAGGGCGAGAATGCCACGTTCGAGTGGGTTACGAACGGAGCCGAAGTGGGCTACAACCTGCACGGTGAGGTGCCAACCGATCCCAGCGTGAAGGCGCACATTTACAAGCGCGGCTCGTCAAAGGGGGAGAAGGGCACCATTGAAGCAGTTTTCGACGGCGTGCACGGCTGGTCGTGGCGCAACAACGGCGAGCAGCCGGTCACCGTCACCGTGAAAGCAAGTGGGCAGTTCTCCGCGCTCAAGGCGATGTGATGACCACTCCGTCGCCTTTTCCCGAGGGGCCGAGCCTGTCGTCACTGCGGCGGGCGTCGCTCGTTGCCGTGGTGATTGCCGTGGTGCTGGCGGTGACAGCCGTTCTCCCCGCTGAATACGGGGTCGACCCCACGGGCGTCGGCAGTCGGATCGGGCTCACGCAAATGGGCCGTCTCAAGCAGGAACTCGCCAAGGAAGCCATCGAGGACGCGCGAGCGGACTCGGTGGCTGCAGCGGCGGCTTCGGCGAAGTAGTCAGTCTTCGAGGACGAGATCGCCGCACGCCACGCGCCGTGAGTTGCGTGGTGATGCGGCGATGGCCACATGAAAGTCGCCCGTGTCGGGGAGGGTGAGGCGCAGCGTCACTGCGCCAACGCCTTTTCCGTCGTTGCCGATGCGAATGACAGGGTAGGCAGCGGAGTCGCCGAAAATCATTGATGGCTTTGCGCACGTGCCCTGGCCTACGTGCCACACGCGCATGGCACCTGGGAGATCGTTGCGCAGCGCCAACTCGACAAATGTCGTGTTCGGCGGCTTGCCGGCAAACATTTCGAGGACGCCGCGCATTGCGCCGCCATCAGTAGGCATGGCAGTGCCGACCCACACATCGTGCGGCACAGGACGTGCGCCAATGAGTGACGCCGAGAGGAGCGCCACCAGCAGGCGGAATGAACGTGGACTGGACATACCCCGGAAAATGCACTGGGACGCTCAAGTTCGTGCACCAAAAGCGGAGGGGAGCTTATACCATGAGTTTCGGGATCGCCGATCGTGGCAGGACGTCTTGCGCCCTGGTCGCGTCTCTGGATTGGTCATGCTGCGTCAATACAGCGTGTTCTTGATTCGTGACGCAGCTCGCCTCAGGCGCCGCGCGGACGAATGAGGGGTCTTTACTTGAATTACTAAGTCATTGTGGTTATTATACTTGTATCTATCGTGTGTGGACGGTGTGCAATGACCTGTCCCGTTCGCGGCCCGGCTTGGCACGAGCCAGCATTCCGAGGGCCCCGCTTCCCGCGTGCGCTGCGCGCCTTCCAGGGAGACACCCATGCAACAGGAACGCATTCGCGTTGCCGTGCTGCAGTACTTCATTCGGCCGGTGGCCGATTTTGATGCCTTTGCTGCGCAGGTGCGCGGTCTTGTGCAAACGGCAGCCGACTATCGCTGCCAGCTCATTGTGTTTCCCGAGTATTTCACGCTGCAGTTGCTCACCCTGGGCGACGTGACACGCCCCATTCAGGCGCAGGTGCGCACGCTGGCCGACTGGGTGCCGCAGGTGCAGGAGCTCATCGCGCAACTGGCCGCGCAGCACCGGGTGTACATCGTGGCCGGCACCATGCCCGTGTGGAACGACGAAGGGCAGGGCATCACCAATACCTGCTTCGTCTTCGGTCCCGATGGCCGGTTTGGCTCGCAGGGCAAGCTGTGCATGACGCGCTTCGAGAGCGAGGAATGGATGGTAAGCGCGTCACGCGGTCTCACCATCTTTGAAACGTCGTTCGGTCGCATGGCCGTGGCCATCTGCTATGACGTGGAGTTCCCGGAAATCGTGCGCGCCGCGGCGCTTGCCGGCGTCAAGGTGCTGGCCGTGCCCAGCTGCACCGACGACCGTCAGGGCTTCCTGCGGGTGCGCTACTGCGCGCATGCACGCGCCATCGAGAACCAGATGTACGTGCTGCATGCGGGCACGGTGGGCAGCCTGCCCATGGTGCCGGCCGTGAGCCTCAACTACGGGCAGGCGGCCATTCTCACGCCCAGTGACTTTGCCTTTGCACGCGACGGTATCCTGGCCGAGGGTCACGCCAATCAGGAGATGATGGTGATTGGTGAACTCGACCTGCGCAGCATTGAGGTGCAGCGTCATGACGGCACGGTGCTGCCGCTGCGCGATTCGGTGGATGTGGGGCAGCGAGCGGTGCTGGGTGAGGTGGTCACGTTATGAGCGCGCCGCGCAGGCTGTGTGAGGTGCGACGGGCCGAGGCGCGTGACATTCCCGGTGTCATCGCACTCTGCCGCAAGGTGTACCCGACGTCGCCGCCCTGGACCGAAACGCAGCTCGAGACGCACCAGTTGGTGTTTCCCGAGGGCCAGATGGTGGCGGTGGACGAGCAGGGCACCGTCGTCGGCATGGCGGCCAGTCTCATCATTCTGTGGGATGACTATGATGCGCTCGGCAGTTGGCGTGACTTCACGGCCAGCGGGCACTTCACCAATCATGATCCGACGCATGGTCGCACGCTCTATGGCGCCGAGATCATGGTGGATCCCATGTGGCAGGGCCATGGCGTGGGTTCGCATCTCTACCGGGCGCGGCAACAACTGGCGGAGTCGATGGGCCTGCTCCGTATTCGCGCCGGCGCGCGCCTGCCGGGGTACGCCGAGGTGTCGCAAACCCTGTCGAGCTTCGAGTACGTGCTGGCCGTGGTGTCAGGGCGTCGACGCGACCCCACACTCAGCTTTCAGTTGGCGCGCGGCTTTCACGTCTTCGACGTGGTGCACGGCTACCTGCAGCACGACCCGGAAAGCCTTGGCTGGGCGGCGCTGATTCAGTGGATCAATCCGGCGGTGGCCACGCCGGAGGACTACGGCGTGTCGGATCCGCGGCTGGCGGCGTACATGCCGAGGGTGGCGGTGTAGTCTGCTGCGAGGTGTGGCATATTGCGCGGCATGACGGTCGCAACAGAGTCGCGTTTCGTGGATGTGGCCGGTGGTCGGCTCTTCGTGCAGAGCTGGTCGCCTGCCGTTTTGCATGCTGACCACACGCCCCGCGCTCCCATTGTGCTGTTCCACGACTCCCTGGGCTGCGTGGCACTGTGGCGTGAGTTCCCGGCGTTGCTGGCCGCGACTACATCGCGGCGTGTGATTGCCTACGACCGATTGGGCTTCGGTCAGTCATCCGCGCGTCATGATGTACTGGCGCACAGCTTCGTCGAGGACGAGGGGCGTGAGGTCGTGCCGCGGCTGCTCACGGCGCTCGGCGTGGAGACCTTCGTGGCCATGGGACACTCGGTGGGCGGCGGCATGGCGGTGGCCGCAGCCGCAGCACACAGGGCCCGATGCACGGCGCTGATCACCATGGCCGCGCAATCGTTTGTGGAAGACCGCACCGTCGCTGGCGTGCGGGAGGCCCGCGCCAGCTTTGCCGCCCCCGAGCAATTGGCCCGCATTGCACGGCATCATGGCGACAGGGCGGAATGGGTATTGCACGCCTGGGTGGACACCTGGTTGCATCCCGACTTTGCCACCTGGTCACTCGATGCGCTCGCCGAGCAGGTGCACTGCCCTGCGCTGGTCATTCACAGCGACAACGATGAATACGGCTCGCTGGCGCATCCGATGCGACTGCTGCGTCACCTTCGTGGGCCATCGCGTCAGCTGACAGTGCCCGGCGGTGGGCATCTGCCACACCGGACAGAACCCGCAGCCGTGCTGAATGCCGTGCAGGACCTGCTCGCGCCACTGGTCTGACCTGCCCGATTGACCGGGGGGACTCGGCAATGTCGGCCCTCCGTGTAACATTTCTGTGGCAGTCTTTCCCGGTGGGACACCGTGAAGGCCGGTCCCACCCGTGCCTATCCCATCCGACCCGTGCTCATCGTGTCTACTCCAGTTGCTCGGTATCTCGTGCCGACGATGCTGGTGGCCATGGTCCCAGTGTCGTCACTGAGCGCTCAGTCGGATTCCACGCAGTCGGACAGCACCCGCCGCCCGGCGGCACTGTCCGCGGTCCGGGTCACGGCGCAGCGCCGTGATGAGGCCGCGCAACGCGTGGGGATTGCCGTGACACCACTCACCGCCTCGCAGTTGGCGGAACGTGGGGTCCAGGGGTCCTTCGATCTGCAGCGTGTGACGCCCGGTCTCGAAGTCGAACCCGCGTTTGGCAGCGGACAGCCACAGTACCGGCTGCGAGGACTCGGCTTCAATGACTACGCCACCAACAACAGCAGCACGGTGGGCGTCTACGCCGACGACGCCGCGCTGCCGTTTCCGGTGCAAACGCAGGGGCTGCTGTTCGACCTCGAACGTGTTGAGGTGCTGCGTGGACCACAGGGCACGCTCTACGGCCGCAACAGCACCGGTGGTGCCATCAACTTCGTGAGTCGCCGTCCCACGGCGGCGTTCCGGCGGGGTCTGCAGGTGGACGCGGGCAGCTTTGGCGCGGTGAACGCCGAGGGCTTTGTGTCGGGCCGCGTGGCTCCGCGCCTGCTCGGCCGCCTGTCGGCCGCCACACAGCAGGGTGGAGCCTGGCAGTCGGACCGAGTCACCGGTCGCTCTCTTGGTGCGCGTGATCACTCGGCGCTGCGTGGTCAGCTCGACTGGCGTCCGCAGGATCGCTGGTCGCTGCTGCTGATTGGCAACGCCTTCCGCGATCACAGCGACGGCACGGGTCTCGCGCTGTTTGCGCCGCTGAATACTCGCGGTGGTGAAGGGCCCACGGTTCCCGCTGACGGCGACCGGCGTGCCACAGGCTGGGGACTCCGGCCAGCGTTTGCGCGGCTGGTGGGCATTGACAGTACCGAGGGGCCAGGGCGCCGCAACAGTGGCACGTCGGCAACCGTGCAGCTAAGACACGCTGGTAACCGCGCCACGTTCACGAGCATCACCAATGCCACGCGTCTCGATCGCTTTGAGGTTGGCGACTGGGATGCGTCCGCATCGGCCGAGTCGGATGAGGTGTTCCGCACGCGCATTGGTGTGGTGTCGCAGGAACTGCGTCTCACATCGAGCGGTGGCGCAGCCTTCGAGTGGCAGGGCGGCCTGTATGCGGCGCGTGAGCAGCTCGACGACAACTTCTACTCCGACTTCACCGATGTGCCCGGCCTGGGCGCGGCGGCGCTGACCACATACGGTCAGCGGGCCGATGTGGCGGCGGTGTTTGCGCAGGGCGGCTACGCGTTCACCCCGATGTGGCGCGTGGTGGGCGGCCTGCGGCTCGAGTACGAACATCGTCGTCTGAACGGTCTCACCACCGGCTTTGTGAACCCGGCGGTGACCTTTGTGCCACCAACGGACGGCGGCTTCATCACGCGACTGCCGTCTGGCAAGCTGGCGCTCGAGTATCGCCCCACCGGCACCGCGCTCACCTATCTGTCGTTCGATCGCGGCGTCAAGTCGGGTGGCTTCACGGCCTACAACACCACCAACCCGGCGCAGCTCGCCAACTTCGCGCCCGAGATTGTGAACGCAGTCGAGCTGGGGGCCAAGGTGGACGTGGGCACGCGACTGCGCGTCAACACCGCGCTCTACCACTACGACTACCGCGATCAGCAGGTGCTGTCGACGGTGTACGATCAGGTGTCGCGCGGTCCCATTGGGCGCATCGCCAACGCCGCCCGCTCGCGCATTCACGGCGCCGAGATGGAGTTGGTGTGGCAGGTCACGCCCAAGCTCGATGTGCAGCAGTTCTGGGCCGTGCGCGCCGGGCGCTACCGCGAGTTCAACACGGTGGATGCGCAGGCATCGATTGCGGCGGGCCGTGAAGTCACGCGAAGCTTTGCGGGTACCTGGCTCAACATCCCGCGCTACAGTGCCGGCGGCGCGGCCACGTACGCCTTTGATGCGGGCGGCGTGCAGTGGCGCACGCAGGCCAGCTACAGCTACCGGGACCGGCAGGAGGCGTCGCGGGTGATCTTCTCACCCGAGTATGACGTGGCCCCGTATGCGCTGATCAACGCCACGATCACCGCGCAACGCGTCGGCTCGCCGTGGTCGCTGCAACTGTTCGGGCGCAATCTGGCCGATCGCCGCTACGAACTCACGCGCAACTTCTTCATCAATGCGCGCGTGACGGCCATCGGGCAGCCGGCTACGGCCGGGGTGCGGATCCGGTACGAGCGGTAGGGAGAACCCACCACTCAAAACGTGAACTCTAAGCTCAAAGCTTACCGACAGTCCGGGTAGCTCTGAGCTTTGAGTTCAAGTTTTGAGTTCGATGTTGGACTGACCCAAGGCGCGCCTCAACGCCATCGAGCAGCAGTGCAATTGACCGGCGCACCGCACGCTCACCGGCCGCCATCGGCGCCAGCGCCGCTCCGTGCACCAGGTCCGCCAGTGCATCTGCCAGTTCTCGCTGTCCGCGCCGCGACAGACGAGTGTCCGCGAGCGCCCGCTGCACGCCGTCCCGCCAACGGGTCGCCAATGCCGCCGAGGCCTCACTTCGCGCCGTGAGCGCCAGTACCAGTTCCGGCTGCCCTGCTACGCCGCGCCAGTAGGCCAGCGCCAACGCTTCAAGTCGCGTTCGCCATCGGCCCCGCTTGCCCATGGCCGCATCCAGGCCGGCCCCAACCCGCCGCTCGGCCAGTGCCGCCACCACGGCGTCCCGCGATCCGAAGTACCGGTACGGGGCCATGGGGTCGACCCCGAGGGCCGTGGCCAGCGCACGCATGCTGAGCGCGGTGGCGCCGCGCCGCCTCAGCAGGCGCTCTGCGGCATCCAGAATGCGCTCGGGTGAAAGTGACGCCGGACGTGGCATGCCGGTAAGTCTACAGTGTAGACTAAAAGCTGTCACCACCATCGAGGTCACGCCATGTCGGAATCATCAGCCGCCGTCCCCCGGGTCTCCGCTTATCTCGGCCTCAGTCTGGATGGTTTCATTGCCGAGGCCGACGGCGGCCTCGGGTTTCTTGCGCCGTATCAGGAGGCCGGGACCGATTACGGCTACGCCGCGTTCATGAGCACGGTCGATGCGGTGGTCATGGGGCGCGCCACCTTCGATGTGCTGCGGGGATTCGATGTGCCCTGGCCGTTTGCCGAGCGACCGGTGGTGGTGCTCACGCATCGGCCCCTGCCCGGCACGCCGCCCGTTCCGTCCACCGTGTCCACGCATGCTGGCTCGCTGCGGCCCTTGCTGGAGTCGCTGGCTACGTCTGGGGCGGCACATGTATACGTGGACGGCGGCCAAGTGGTACGACAGGCCCTACGCGACCAACTGGTGGATTCACTCACGTTGTCGGTGGTGCCGGAGCTCCTGGGGCAAGGGCGTCCGCTCTTTGGCGCCGAGGTGCCGCGCAGTCACTGGCGACTGGTCGGGTCGGAGTCATGGGGCAGCGGGCTGGTTCAGCTTCGATACGAGAGGGGAGACGAGCCCCAGTCGTTATGAACTTGACGCGCAGTGCTTTCGGATGGATCGGGAAGCGGTGAGCTTTGAGTTCATGTGTTGAGTTCGGAGGGTGACCAACACACCACTCGATACCTGAACCCAAAACTCGGAACTGATCAGTTTCGAGTTCTGAGTTCGAGTTCCGGGCTCTGGGTTGGTGCAACACACTTCTCGCCACTTCAACTTTAGGCTCCCAGCCTCCCGCCATGACCGACTCCCGCGCCGAGCAGTCCGCCGACACGCCATGGCGGCGCAGGCTGCACACCATCGTGTTCGAGGCCGATACGCCGGCCGGGCGTTGGTTCGACGCCGTGCTGCTGGTGCTCATCGTGGTGAGTCTGGTGGTGGTGATGCTGGAAACGGTGCCCAGCATGCCCGCGGCATGGCGGCGCGGACTACGGGCCGCGGAGTGGGTGCTGACAGCCGTATTCACGGTGGAATACCTGCTGCGCCTGCTCATAGTGCGCCGGCCTCTGGTGTATGCGGGCAGCTTCTTTGGGCTGGTCGACATGCTGGCCATTCTGCCCACCTGGGTGAGTCTGATCTTTCCTGGTGCGCAGGCCTTGCTGGCGGTGCGCGTGCTGCGGCTGCTGCGCATCTTCCGTGTGTTCAAGCTTGCCCGCTACCTGAGCGAGGCGCGTGTCATTGGTGACGCACTGCGTGCCAGCTCGCGCAAGATTGCGGTGTTCCTCTTCACGGTCTCCACCGTTGTAGTGGTGGTGGGTGCGCTCATGTATCTCATCGAGGGGCCGGCCAACGGCTTTACCAGCATTCCGGTGAGCATGTACTGGGCCGTGGTCACGCTCACCACGGTCGGTTATGGCGACATTTCGCCCGCCACCGGCCTCGGGCAAGCGGTGGCCTCTCTAGTCATGATTCTGGGCTACGGCATCATTGCCGTACCCACGGGCATCGTGACGGCCGAGCTGGCTAACGCGGGCCGCAAGCTCGAGGCGCAGCAGATCAATACGCAGGTCTGCGCGCACTGCGGCGCCGATGATCATCGCAGCGATTCCAAATTCTGCCGGCATTGCGGAGCGGCGCTGCATTGAAGCGAAAACATCTGGCGCCGCCCGGTGGGCTGTGACAGGACAGTGGAAAAATGAAGTAAGTCTCACGGGTGCTGTGAAAGATTTCACACCCCAATTGCGCTGAAACCTGTGTGGCAGGCGTGCACGTAGGCGCAGCATGCTGCAACGTAGGAGCTCGCGAGGTTCGCGCGCTCCCGCCCTATCGAACAACCGAGGTCACTCATGTATTCCCTGATGCTCCGCGCCGCGGCGGGGCTGGGCGCCGTGCTGCTCACGGCGACCCCGGCTGCGGCTCCGCATGTCGATCCGTCCATTCCGGGTGCCAACGTCGTCGACGTGGTGGCGCTGGACTATGCCTTCGAGATGCCGTCCAGCATTCCTGCCGGACTCACCACATTGCGCCTCACCAACAAGGGCAAGGAACTGCACCATGTGTACGTGGTGAAGGTCGAAGCGGGCAAGACCGCCAACGATGTCATGGCCTGGTTCAAGGCGGGCGGCCCGCCGCCGGCGTGGCTCAAGCCGGTGGGTGGTCCCAATGCTTCCATGGGCGCGACGCTGTTTACCAGCACGCTCGACGCCGGCAAGTACGTGGCGCTCTGTGTCATTCCGAGCCCGGGCGGCCCGCCGCACGTGATGAAGGGCATGATCAAGGAGTTCACCGTCACGCCCAGCAACCGCAAGGCGCCTGCGCCCAAGGCCGACATCACGCTCACACTCAGCGACTACGCGCTCGAGTTCTCCAAGCCGCTGTCGGCCGGCAAGCACATCGTGGCCGTCACCAACACCGGCAAGCAGCCGCACGAGTTCTTCTTTGCCAAGCTGGTGCCGGGCAAGACGCCCATGGACATGGCGATGTTCGCCGAGAATCCCAACGGCGCGCCGCCGGGCATGCCGATGGGCGGCATCACCGACATTCTGCCGGGTGCCACGGTCTATCTCGAAATCGACGTGCCGGCCGGCGAGTATGGCTTCATGTGCTTCACGCCTGACGCCAAGGACGGCAAGCCGCATCTCGCACACGGCATGATCAAGCAGGTGTCGGTCAAGTAAGCAGCCGACGCGTCAACAACTGACGAAATGAGTATTGGGTGTGGTCAGCGCGTGACGAACAACCAGAGCGCGCTGGCCACGCCGATGAGCGTGACCGCTCCACGCACCCAGGCCTGCGGCACCCGCTGTGCCAAGCCGGACATGGCATAGCCGCCCACGCTCGAGCCCAGTGCCATGACCAATGCGATGGGCCAGTTCACCAGGCCCTTGAACGCAAAGGTGGCCGCCGCCACGCCATTGAAGCAGATGCCATTGAAGTTCTTGAGCCCGTTCATGCGATGGATGTTCGTCATGCCCATGAGACCAAACACCGCGAGCATGACAATGCCGGCGCCAGCGCCAAAATAGCCGCCGTAAATGGACACGAAAAACTGCGCCGCCATCATGCCGCGCGTGGGTTCAATGGGCGACTCGCCATGCGGCTGTTCGGTATAGCTGCGCAACCAGCGCATGACACGCGCTTGAAAAGCAAACAACAGTGTCGCACCAAACACCAGCCACGGTACGATGCGACGAAACTGTTCGTCGGTGGTGGCCATCAGGAGCAGCGCACCCAGCAAACCACCGGCAATACTCGGCGCCGCCAACTTGAGCGCCCAACGCTCGGCCCCGGCCAATTCGCGGCGATAGCCCAGCATGCTGGCCAGCGAGCCAGGCCAGAGTGCCACCGTGCTGGTGGCATTGGCCGCCACCGGTGGCACGCCAAGCCCCAGCAATGCAGGGAACGTGAGCAACGTGCCACCGCCTGCAATGGAGTTGACCATGCCACTCACCGCCGACACGGCGGCAATGGCGGTCAGCTGCGAGACCGAAGGCTCGGTCAGCAGCACGCGACGCCGAGTCCCAGCGTGATCACCTGAATCGCAACGTCAGGAATTGCGAGCCGCCAACGCGAGGCACACCCACCCGGCAATGAAGCACACGCCGCCGATGGGCGTGATGGCGCCGAGTGCACGAATGCCGGTGAAGGTCATGGCGTAGAGCGAGCCGCTGAACACCACCGTGCCGGCTACAAACAACCAGCCGCTGGCCGTGGTGAGAGAGCCCGGCCAGCGCGTGGTGGCCCATGCCACCGCCAACAGGGCCAGCGCGTGAAACATCTGGTAGCGGGCTCCGGTCTCGAAGACTTCCACGAGACGTGGCTCGACCCGACTCTGCAGCGCATGCGCCCCGAAAGCGCCGGCCGCCACCGCGATGGCGCCCGAGAGGGCACCAAGCATGAGAAAAGTGCGTTCCATGATTACAATCTAGTGGACCCGAACCCTTTACGAGATAGGCCAATGGCCACGACGGCTCTTTACGCAGGCATGGGACTGACCACCACCAAGGCTCCATACATCGAGCAGGCGGTGTCCAACGGTGAGATGTACATCGAGCAGCCCTACGAGCTGTATTCGGCGGACAACCATGCCACGTGGCAGCGCCTGTATGCGCGCATGCAGGAGAACTGGGGCCGCTACGCCAACCAGCGTTTCCTCGATGGTCTGGAAACGCTGTGTTTCGAGCCCACGCACGTGCCGCGTCTTGAAGACGTGAATCGCTTCATGGCGCCTCGTACGGGATTTCGCGCCAAGGCCGTGAGTGGCTTTGTACCGGCCTTCGATTTCTTCGATTGCCTGAGCCGCCGCGAGTTCCCCACCACCATCACCATTCGTGACGGGCAGTCGCTCGACTATCTGCCCGAGCCCGACATCTTCCACGACATTGCGGGTCATGTGCCGATGCACACCGATCCGGCTTTTGCCGAGACGCTGGTGCGCTTCGGGGCCTGCGCGCATCTGGCCGCGGACATGGTGCGTGACATGAGCGACCGCGAAGAACGTCGCCGGCGGCTGTCGAGCATTCAGAACGCGCTGCAGCGCTTCTTCTGGTTCACCGTGGAATTCGGGCTCATGCGCGACGCGAGCGGGCAGCGCGTGACGGTGTACGGCTCGGGTCTCCTGTCGAGCTTCGGCGAAATTGTGCACAGCGTGGAGAGCCCCACGGTGCAGCGCTATCCGCTGCAACTCGAGTGGGTCATCAATCAGCACTTCGAGATCGATCACTATCAGCCACTGCTGTTCATCGTGGACAGCTTCGATCAACTCTACGAGCAGGTGGCAACGCTCGAGTCCTGGATGAAGGCCGGCAAGCTCGACCACGTCACGCCGGGCTGGCGCGACATGAGTCAGGCCGACGTGGAGAGCTTCCTCGAGGCCAGCCTCCGACCACGCTGAGCACGGGGACACTGCGTGGTACGACACGCTGAGGGGCGGGCCTGAGCGGCTCGTCCCTTGTGATGGGTTGCGCTGAGGTGACGGGATGGGCAAACGCGGCGTATTGTATGCCTTACGTATGCCTTTTTCCCATGGAGCATCCCCGATGCATTCAGCAACTCGTGTTGTTGTCCCGAGGCTGACCGGTTTGGCCCTTGCGGCGCTACTAGTCACGCCAAACGGGACTCTCTCTGCGCAGGCGTCGCCCACCGCGACGCCTGCAGGTGGGCCCTCGGCCACCTTGCCACTCAAGGCCGCCCGCACCCACAACTTCACGACTACGAAGGGCACCTGGATGAGCGTGGACGTCTCGCCCGATGGGCAGACGCTCGTGTTCGACCTGCTGGGTGACCTGTACACCATGCCCGTCACCGGCGGCAAGGCTACGCCGCTCACGCAGGGCATGGCCTACGACGTGCAGCCGCGCTTCTCGCCCGACGGCAAGAAGGTGGTGTTCGTGTCCGACCGCTCCGGCGGCGACAACGTGTGGATCATGTCGCTCGACAAGAAGGACACCACACAACTCACCAAGGGCAACAACAACCTGTATGTGTCACCCGAGTGGACGCCCGACGGCAAGTACGTGGTGGCTTCGCGCTCAGGCGGATTGGGCGGCACGTCCAAACTGTGGATGTATCACGTGGACGGTGGCTCCGGTGTGCCGCTCACCATGCAGCCCGCACCGGCCCCCACGCAGAAGCAACTCGGCGCCGCGTTCGGCAAGGACCCGCGCTACATGTGGTTTGCGCGACGCACTGGTGACTGGCAGTACAACAGCATCGGACCGCAGTACCAGTTGGCCGTATGGGACAAGGACAACGGCCGCGTGTCGCAGATGACCACGCGCTTCGGATCGGGTGCACGCCCCACGCTTTCGCCCGACGGCAAGTGGCTGGTGTATGTCACGCGCTTCGAAACCAAGACCGGCCTCATTCTGCGCAATCTCGACACGCAGCAGGAAGAGTGGCTGGCCTTCCCCGTGCAGCGCGACGACATGGAATCGCGCGCGCCCATGGATGCCTATCCGGGCTACACCTTCACGCCGGATTCGCGCACGGTGATCGTGTCGTACGGTGGTGAGTTCTGGCGTGTACCGGTGGACAAGTCGACGCCGAGCAAGATTCCCTTCGAGGCCGAAGTGAAGCTCGAGATGGGTCCGGAGGTGAAGTTCGCCTATGCCATCGATACGGCGGCCACGTTCACGGCGCGGCAGATTCGCGACGTGCAACCGTCGCCCGATGGCAAGTCGCTGGCGTTCGTGGCGCTCGCGCGTGTGTACGTGATGAGCTTTGCGGACATGAAGCCGGTGCGTGTGACCACGGCCAGCACGGGGGAGTTCAATCCCGTGTGGTCGCCAGACGGCAAGTCGCTGGCCTACGTGACCTGGGAGGACGCGCGTGGCGGACAGATCATGCGCGCCGATCGCGATGCGCGTGGGAGCTGGCGTACGCGTCCGCTCACGGGTATGTCGGGTCTCTACACCGACCTCGCGTGGTCGCCGAGTGGTTCGCGCATTGTCGCGTCGCGCGCGGCCGCGCGTGAGATGCAGGAGGCCGGTGGTGCGTTCTTCGGCCCGGCGGCGTCGGAACTCATCTGGATTCCGGCCACGGGCGGTACGCCCACCATGATCATGCCGGCCGGAGGTTTGTCAGCGCCGCACTTCACGCGTGACACCTCGCGCATCTATGCGTACAGCTTTGGCGCCGGCTTGCAGTCCTTCCGCTGGGATGGCACCGATGTGCAGACGCACTTGCGTGTGACGGGCCCCATGCCGCCCAATGCCGGCAATCTCGACGCCGCGCTGGTGGCCAAGGAGGCGCAATTCAATTTCGGTGGACGTGCGGCACGTCCGTCGAGTCAGGGCATGCATCTCGATGATGATCACGGCATGGAGCCCACGCCCTCGGCGCCGCCGGCCAGTCTGATTCTCATGGCGCCCACGGGTGATCAGGCCCTGGCCACCGTGGGCATGGACCTCTACGTGGTGACGGTGCCGCAGGTGGGCGCATCGGCCGCCACGGTGAGTGTGGCCAGCCCGGCCAACGCGCCGGTGCCGGTGAAGAAGCTCAACACGGTGGGTGGTGAGTTCGGCACCTGGAGCCATGATGGTCGCAAGGTGCACTGGGGGCTGGGCAATGCGCTCTTCACCTACGACCTCGATCGCGCCAAGGTGGTGGAGGATTCGCTCAAGGTCGAAGACCGCCGCAAGGCCGCGCTGCGGGCCGACACCACGAAGGCCGTGAAGGACAGCATTGCGCGTGCCGACAGCATTGCCAAGGCCGACACCACCAAGAAGACGCCGCCGGGCTACAAGGCCGAGGAACTGCGCATTGCGGTGAGTGTGGCGCGAGACCTGCCCACGGGCGTGGCCGTGCTGCGCGGCGGCAAGGCCATCACGATGAAGGGCAAGGAGATCATCGAGAACGCCGACATCGTCATTCGCGATCGCAAGATCGTGGCCATCGGGCCGCGTGGCAGTGTAGCGGTGCCGGACGGTGCGCGCATCATCGATGTGTCGGGCAAGGTGATCATGCCGGGCATGGTGGACACGCACTATCACCCGCAGTGGCTCACGCCCAACATCCACAACACGCAGACCTGGCAGTACCTGGCCACGCTGGCGTACGGCACCACCACCACGCGCGATCCGCAGACGGCCACGACGGACTTCCTGTCGTACAGTGACCGCGTGGAGAACGGCGACATGATCGGACCGCGCATCTACACGACGGGCCCGGGCGTGTTCTCGAGTGAGCCGGTGCGTGACCTGGCGCATGCGCGCGAGATTCTCACGCGTTACGCCAAGTACTACGACACGAAGACGCTCAAGATGTACATGAGCGGCAATCGTCAGCAGCGGCAGTGGATCATCATGGCGGCCAAGGAACTGGGCATCATGCCCACCACCGAGGGCGGCCTCGATCAGAAGCTCAACATCACGCACGGCATCGACGGCTACCCGGGCATCGAGCATACGCTGCCCATTACGCCCAAGTTCGACGACCTGTTCGAGTGGTACAAGGCCACGCAGGTGGTGAACTCGCCGACGCTGGTGGTGGAGTATGGTGGGCCGTTCGGCGAAGGGTGGTTTTACCAGTCGGAGGACCTGCTCGGTGACCGCAAGCTGCGGCACTTCACGCATCCGGTGGACTTTGACAGCAAGGTGCGGCGGCGCGGCTCGGGCAATGCGCCCGGACCGGCGGGCTTTGCAGTCAAGGAAGAGTACGCGATGTGGCAGCACGCCGAGGATCTGGCGAAGACCGTCGAGAAGGGTGGCCGCATTGGTGTGGGTAGCCACGGGCAGCTGCAGGGGCTCGGCATGCACTGGGAGCTCTGGCTCATCCAGTCGGGCGGCATGAGCACGCACGATGCGCTGCGCGCGGCCACCATCGTGGGCGCGGAGGCCATTGGGCTTGGGGCGGAGGTCGGCTCACTCGAGGCGGGCAAGTACGCGGATCTGCTGGTGCTGAACGCCGACCCGCTGGTCAACATCCGCAACTCGAACACCATCGACAAGGTGATGGTGAACGGGCGCATGTACGACGGCAATACGCTCGATGAGGTATACCCGCGCCAGCGGCCGCTGGCCAAGCAGCCGTGGAGCTACACGGTGCCGGTGGCGGGCGCAGGGATCCGGCCCTGATAGGGGAACTGGGTTGAGCTGACAACTCAGAACTTTTACTCAAAGCGCAGAGCTTACCGACAGTCCGGTTAGCTCTGCGCTTTGAGTTGAAGTGTTGAGTTTGGAGATGCGCGGACCTATAGCTCGGAACCCGAACCCAGAACCCGAAACGGATCAGTTCCGGGTTTTGAGTTCGGGTTTCGTGTTTTGAGTGCTCATCGCCTTACGGCGCCAACACCTGCGCCGAGGATGGCGCCAAGTCCGGCGCCAACGCCGCCCATGCTGAGAATCATGTTTCGGCGTCTGGCGTAAGTTGAGCAACCAGTGTCAACGGCGTCGCAGCCGGTTCCGATTTGCGAACCGCCAATGCTGCCGACGGCGAATCCGAGCACTGCCCCGACGGCGGCTGAGCGCAGGACTCGGGACTTGCGACTACGCTGTGGCTTGGGCTCGTCGGGTGGTGTCGGCGTGGCACGATGCGTGAGCAGCGGCGTATGAGCCGCAATCGCTGGCTCGTGGATGAGCGAAGGCTGCAGGGCCTGCAGCGCGACTGGGCGCGGCGCATTGTGTGGCACAAACGACTGGGCCGACGCGCAGATGGCGGTGGAAGCGAGCAGCAGGAGGACGGCGGAGATATGGCGCAAGGCACACCTCAATGGTGAATCGGGCAAACTGACAACTCAAAACTTGAACTCAAAGCTCAGAGCTCACCGACAGTCCGGTCAGCTCTGAGCTATGAGTTGAAGTTTTGAGTTTGGAGTTGAGACGACCTACAGCTCGAAACCCGAACCCAAAACTCAAAACTGATCAGTTTCGAGTTCCGGGTTCGGGTTCCGAGTTGTTGGTTACTCCGTACCGGGCCTCAAGTTCACTTCGGCCCGATCTGGTACTCCTTCGGCGGCGTGGCGCCCATGAGGTGCTGGACGAAGTAGTCCCAGCGGCGTCGCATCATGTAATTGCTGGCCGCGCCAAAACCGTGGGCGGCGTTGGGGATCATGAGCAGGTCAAAATCCTTGCCGGCCTTGATGAGCGCGTCCACTACCAGATAGGTGTTGTCGGGCGGCACGTTGTCATCGAGCGTGCCATGCGCCAGCAGGAGCTTGCCCTTGAGGTTCTTGGCCAGGACCTGATTGGCTTCGGCGTCGTAGTTGTCGGTATTGCCCTGCTTGACCAGCAGGCCGTGGTAACGCTCACCCCAGTCGTCTTCGTAGTTGCGATTGTCGTGATTGCCCGACTCCGCGATGCCCACCTTGAAGAAGTCCGGGTAGCGGAACATCGCGCCAGCCGTGGCAAAGCCACCGCCCGAGTGACCCCAGATACCGACCTTGTCGAGATCGATGAACTTGTGGCGCTCGGCCAACTGCTTCATGGCCGCGATCTGGTCGGGCAGCGTGTTGTCGCCCATGCGGCCGTAGTAGGCATCATGGAAGGACTTGGAGCGCGAAGGGTTGCCCGTGCCATCAATGGCCACGACGATGAAACCGAGTTCGGCGAGTGCCTGATTGTCGCGCGTGGCAGCAGAGAACTGACGACCGCCCACCGAGCCGCCCTGCGGGCCCGGGTAGATGTAGTTGATGATCGGGTACTTCTTCGTGGAGTCGAGCGTCGTGGGCGTCCACATGAGACCATGCAGGTCCCACTTGCCGTTGCGATCCTTGGTCACGATGCGCATGGGCGGCTTCCAGCCCGTCGCCACCAGTTTGCTGATGTCGCCCTCTTCGAGCGTGGCAATCAGCTTGCCCGTCTTCGCATCACGCAGCACGGCCACCTGCGGCTTGTCGGGACGCGACCAGCTGTCCACGAAGCGCAGTCCGTCGGGCGAGAGAAAGGTGTTGTGGTCGCCGTCTTCCGGGGTGAGCAGCGTGAGGCCCTTGCCGTCCATCCCGATGTGATAGAGATGACGGAAGTACGGATCGCGTCCCGCTTCCTTGCCCGCAGCACGGAACCAGATGCGACGCGTCTTGGCATCGATGCGCACGAGATCGAGCACCGTGCCTTCACCGGTAGTGATCCTGTTCTTGAGTTGGCCGGTGGTGAGGTCGTAGAGGTAGAGCTGGCCCCAGTCGTCGCGCTCGGAGAACCAGATCACTTCGTTGCTGGCCGGCAGCACACGCCAGTTCTGATCGCCGTCGCCGCTCTCGAACTGCGTGGCGACTTCTTCGCGCAGCACATCACGCACGTCACCCGTGCTGGCGTTGGCCACACGCAGCGTGGCGATCTTGTGATCGCGTGAGTTGGACAGGAACGCCACGTGACTGCCGTCCGGGTACCACTCGGTGTCGGCGAGCTTGCCGCCGCAGGCAATGTGATCACACACCGAGCTGCGGTGCTGATCGGCGGGCATCTTGAAGCGCACCACGCGCGGCGTGGTGGCCGAGAGGTCGATGACCACACGCTCGATCATGGTGACGGCACTGTCACCGGGCAGCGGGTACTTCCACTGCATCAGCTCGGGGTGCCCCACCTTGTAGCGCACGAGGTACATCTCGCCCGTCTTGCGCTGATCCTGCTGGAAGGTCGCGATTTTCTTCGAGTCGGGCGACCAGAGCAGAATGGCGCGATCGGAGTGTACCCAGCCCGCGTTATCGGTGGCGTAGCCGTAATCCTTCACGCCATCGGTGGTGAGCTGGGTCTCCTGATTGCTGGCCACGTCGCGCACCCAGAGGTTCCAGTCCTTGATGAACGCGGCCTTGGTGCCGTCGGGTGAGAGCACTTCGGGCCTCCGGCCACGCGCGGTGGCTGGCGCGCCTCCAGCGGGCGCGGGCGGGCAGGCGGCGGGCGTGACAACGCAATTCGTCTTGCGGCCGCGTGTGTCCACCAGCATGAGCGGCGAGGAGCCGTCGGGCTGACGCACGCGGTAGGTGAAGCGTCCGTCGGGCAGCCAGGTCGGGCTCACGCCTGTGTTGCTCACGAGGTTCTGGGTGTTGAAGCCCAGGAACTTTTCGGCGCGGGCGTAGTCGGCAGCGGTAACGACACGGGCCTGCGCGCCGAGCAGCTGGGCGGAGGCAGCAAGCGGGACGAGCCAGAGGGCGGCCGGGGCGGCCAGTCGAGCGAGTCGGGGCATCAGCGGTTGGGCTTGGGGGGAGGAACCGTAGAAAACTGGCCGCCGTGTGGGCCCGAGGGAACGGGCCAGCGCCGCGGAATGTGGCCGTCTGTGGCCGAGCTGTGGCTTGCCTCTTGGCGGGCCAGTGGCGAGCGTGGGAGGTGGCCTGGCGCGCCCGGTGGCGTGCCCAAGGCCCATTCACCGCCTTTGCCCGAGGTTTTCATGATTCGCACTGGTTCGGCCGTGTGGAACGGCACCATCAAGGACGGCAGCGGTTCGCTCACCACGCCCAGCGGGGTGCTGAGCAGCACGCCCTACTCGTTCAAGATGCGCTTTGAGGACGAGACGGGCCGCAGCGGCACCAATCCGGAAGAGCTCATCGCTGCCGCGCATGCCGGCTGCTTCTCCATGGCCCTGTCGGGTCAGCTGACCAAGGCCGGCTTCACGCCCGAGTCGCTGGCCACGTCGGCGGCGGTGACGCTGGAGCAGAAGGACGGCGGCTTCGCGATTACCAAGGTGCACCTGACGCTCAAGGCCAAGGTGCCGGGCATCACGGAAGCGCAGTTCCAGGAGCTCGCTGGTGCAGCCAAGGCGGGCTGCCCGGTGTCGAAGGTGCTGAATGCGGAGATCACGTTGGCAGCGACGCTGGCGGGTTAACAGCAAACAGCGATAGCCGGGGCGTCGGAAGCCCGGGCGCCGGGAGCACGTGGCGGGAGCCTCGACCGCAGACGGCGGTTCAAGGCTTCTGCCGTGTGGCTTCTGCTTCGGGGCTTCCGGCCTCCCGCTCCCGCCGTTCGCTGTTTTTGTGTATATTCGTATGTCAGCATATTACCAGTAACCCGGAGTGTCCATGGCGTCCAAACGCATGAGTCCCGAACTGCTCGAGATGGTGGCGGAGCGCTTCAAGGCGCTGAGCGACCGCGCCCGGCTGAGTCTGTTGCAGGAGTTGCGCGGCGGCCCGCGCACCGTGAACGAGCTGGTCGAAGCCACCGGCATGGGGCAGGCCAACGTGTCGCGCCATCTGTCGCAGTTGTTTGCCAACGGCCTCGTGGCCCGTGAGCGTGACGGCGTGTATGTGCGCTATGAACTGGCCGACAAGGATGTGCTGCGGCTCTGCGAGCTGGTGTGCGGGCGGCTCGAGTCGGAGCTGATGGAGCGCCGCAAGGTTGTAACGGGCAGATAGTATGTGGGTGAGATGAGATGCTAAGCAAAAGGCACTGTTTGAACTTGGCCCGTGAGGCGAGCCCTACAGCGCCGAATGCTTATACCTGCAATGGGAAGGACCGTCCGAAGCACCGTCCAATCAGCCAATGTATTGCACCATAGTCGGCAAGAATCGAAAGCCTACGAAACGTAGCTATTGCCGGACATGGGGCACTTGTTAGAATGGCCTCTTGACAGCAAAAGAGCATGGCAGAATATTCGCACTGACGCAGTCGGACGCCTAACAGGGTGCTGAAAAACCGGT
>NZ_DLHL01000035.1 GCF_002483225.1 Gemmatimonas sp. UBA7669
CCGGATTTGAGGTGTCCACCGAGGTTGGTTGACTCTGTGACGTCGCCGCTTACCAGTGCGCGATCGAATTTCGGAATTGCGCAGGAGCGCCCAAGTGGGTGCGATCGCCGGCGCCGCCGAGCACTCAGTCTCTTGGCGTCATCGGTGGTCGCCGATATCTCAGGCTCGGTCGAGTGGACGTAGCCGGCAGAGGCGGCGCTCCGGAGGACCCGCTCTGAGTTGCATCCAACGGACGAGGTCTAATCGATCCGCCAAATGTTGGCTGTGGCTTACCTCGCCGACCGGAGCGGCCTCGAGAGCTCTCCTCCCATGGCAGATCGTCCATGTCATCCGTCGGTCGGATTGCCATCGGGTGCAGCAGATCCAGCGCAGTCTTGAGCCACGGCCAGTCTGTGTGTTCATGGAGCAGCAGGCGCGCCACGCACTTCGCCGCCTCGAAGCGATGTCGCATGTGAGAATCATGCAACGCGAGCCGTTCGAGTTCATCGGCCGTGATTGGCCACCGATCTGGCTGCGCGATCCAGAGTGGCGCGATGTGGCGGATCGACCGTGCGGTGCGCCCGTTCACCAAGTGAATCCACGGCGAAGGACCGACGTGTCCACTCATCTGTGTTGCCGGCGCGCGCTGCGCGACAGCCCAGTGCCAGGCGGGCTCGTCGTGCCTCCGGAACGCGGCCAGCGTCACGCGCTCGTCGTCTTTGAGCTGATGAAGAACTCGCAGGACCTGAAGCCAGGTTGGGATCATCGAAAATGTGATAGGTCTCATGTTGAGACCCTGCACATAGGGGGAGGCCGGGCGAAAGCCCGACACTCCCTCTTCGAAGGGCCTCACGGCAATGGCGTCGTGGGCCGCAGCTTCACTCGGCCGATGCCCCACACCCCCGACGAAGAAATCCAGACTGCCTCGCCCGGGAGAGACGGCGAGCGAACATCGAGAACGTGCGGTCCCGGGATGGGCGGAGGGGGGATCAAGGCCCGTAGCTCATGCAGGGTATCGGGATCCGCCGTTGCCAACTGCACCCTCGTCGCCATGTTGGTGATGATGGCGCGCACGGCGTCGTGCGATCCCACCGGCAGGCGATCGCGTACCGCGGAAATTGACTGAGTCGCCAGAATCGGCGCCGATCCAAACGCGCGTCCAACAGCGAGAAACCTGGCGTCACTGACTCCAGTCGTCGTCAAGACTTCATGCGCTTCGTCGATGACGATCGCGACGAGTCGCTGCACTGCCCCATCCGGGGTGCACGCAGCGCCTGCGAGAATGGCATCGTAGGTGGCCGCCTTCACGGCACGAGCGATGGTCATGCCCTCCGCGCTCGTCATAGACGGCTGATACAGCAGCACCCGTCCACTACGAATGCAATCCAGCATCGACAGCACTCGCGTCGTTCGCAGGGGCGGGAGCACATCGAGACGGAGCGCGCGCTGAACTCGCTCGCTGGATAGCGCCCCCACCAAGGCGCTGCACGTCGCCACGAGCGATGTGCTGGTTTCCGACGCGAGGGTTGGAAGCTGCGAGAGTGCGGGCAGCGCCAAATCGGGCGCGTGCTGTGTGATCACTCGCTGCACCAGTGTCGCGTTCGACGGCACCTGCACCGTCGATCCTCCGTCCCGCGCCAGCATGCGGAGGAGCAGCAGATACCGGCTGATCGGCCGCCGTGGAGCGAGAAGCACACGCGCTTCTGCCTTCGCGATGCGTTCAGCCGCGCTCAGCGCTCCGGCCAGCCCGCGCCAAAAGAGACTGCGGCGTATGTGCGCATCGTTCGGTGCGCCAGCGAGTCGTGCGAGGTGTAGATCAATCGACACGCAGTCGTGCAGCAGGTTGCGCGCTCCGACACGCCAGAAGCTGTCCCGCTGCGAGTCCATTGAGACGTCGCTCAGCGACATATACCGATCGACTACCTCGCCGGCATCGAGTTCATCGCGATTCAGTGCGGCGAACACGTCGAGCGGTGAAGTCTCGCGTCCGTCGACTTCGAACGCATCGGCGCAGCCTGCGCGAAGCGTGGCGCCGAGCTCACGCTTGGGATCAATGCAGACCACGCAGCTGCGCTCATCGACGGGTGCGACCGCTCGCTCGGCAAGCAGCGCGCGCAACAGTGGGCTCACCAGCGATGCGCTCTTTCCCGTCCCAGTTCCACCTAGTATGAGAACCCCGCGTCCCAGCGCGGCTCGGTCGAGGATGAGCCCCAAGTCCGCCAACTCGGGCACAGCAATCGGCACCGAGAGATCGAGTGGTCGCGTCATGGTGCGAACCCCACGCGGCGAACAGGGGGCGATATGCGTTCGATCTGCGCCGCGTCAATGCGCGCGCGCACGCGATCGGACGCACTGAGAACGACACAGAGTCCACCCTCCGTGGCAGCGCGAACAGATTCGCGAAGATGTGCGGCTGCACGGAGTCGCACCCGCGCGTGCGTCAGGTCGAGTTGCACTTCAGGATACCGGTAGTACGACCTCGCGGTGTCAAGCAGTAAGCCCACGTGCACCGCAGCGTGTATGTCGATATCACCCACGATCGTGACGTCGAGGCGCCGGGGGTGAAAGCGGGGCGAGATGGTCGCGCTCATCGGCGCCCCCCGCGGGCGCTGGAAGCGACCCCCTGCCCCGGATCCCTCACCGCCATCAGGGCATCCCGCTCAGTCCCGAGTAGAGACCCCAGCGGGTGTGACGAAACGTCTTCGGCTCGCAACGGGTAGCTGAGCTCCTGTAGAAGGACTCCCCACCACCGAGTGAGCGCCGGTGTGTCGGTAGAATGCCTGAGCCCCACCAGCCGGATCCGTGGCCACGACGGCGCCGCCGTGCAGTTTCCGCTCGCCCGCAGCGTGCGCGCGAGGTGAATCGCATCCTGAACCTTGGGCCGAGAGTGGGCTAGGTTCGCCAACCCGCTCTCTTCGATCCCATCGGTAAGAACCAGCGCGACCACCTCTCGGTCTCGATTGGACTGCCCTACCTGCACCGCGTGGCAGACCGCATCAACGATCGCCGTGTGCCGCGCAGCGGACCCTTCTCGCGCCGCCCCAACACGAGCGCGCATCAGGCTGCCCAATGCCAGTGCCGTACCGGTCGCCCGTCGGCGACTCTCCCGGGTCGACAGCCCGAGCCGGACGGACACGCGATCGGCGCCACTGCCAGGAATCACGGTATCGAGCAGAGGACGCTCGGGGGCCCGGTCACTGATCGGTAGTAGCACCAGCCGATCCCCGGGGATTAGCTCGCCGGCGAGGCGGACCATTGGACGGTCCCAGGCGGTATCGGGGACGGACGCTGACAGGTCCGCATAGACCAGCACGAGCCGTGAGCGCACGGCGTTTGTCGCGGCGGACAGCACCGCCGACTCGGGAACGCCAGCCGCATTGGCGCACGCAAGCAGCGTCGTGATCCAGAGCCAGAGCAAGCGCCGCGGCATCTTGCCGACGCGCATCATGTGCTACTCACTATGGGCAATGCGTGGGTCGCGCTCGCGGCGAATCCACGGTAGTTCGCGATGGAGCTCCCGCCGAGTTGCGCGAGCGTGCGCTCGAACTCGGAGTGCGTGGCCTCGGCATTTGCCAGCAGCTCGATTTCTCGTTCCGCGTGCTCCGCCTCGAGACGACGCAGTTCCGCAATCTGGACGTCGTGTTGTCGCACCGCGATGTCGCGGAGGCGGCGCGCGCGGCGCAGTCCCGGGACGGGCGACGCGTGCAGATATCCGTCGAGCAGCGGCAACAGCAGGATCACAGCCTGGAGTCCCGCAGAGGTCAGAAGCGCGGCTGTGCGCCCCGTGGTGATGTCGCCAACGCGGCTGAGCGTCAGGCCGACACCGAGGACGACCGCGACGAGAAGGCTGAGTGCAACGAAGGCACCGTCCGTGAAATCGACGTGACGCCGGTTGGCGCTACGCCGGACTAGCTGTAATCGCTAAGGACGTTGTTCA
>NZ_DLHL01000036.1 GCF_002483225.1 Gemmatimonas sp. UBA7669
CGACTTTTTCAGCACCCTGCTAAACGCACATCGGGTTTCACTGCTCGTCCCGTCACCGTGCCTCCGGTCCACGCGTTAGCTTGCGAAATGCCTCAGCGTACCAGTTCCGAGGTGCGTCGGCTCTCGCGCGGCGCCACACGTCAGGTTCTGCGCAGTTCGCGTACGGTGTGGGATCGTGTGCTCGCCGTGCTCGACCGCCTCGGCCTCGATGACCACGCAGTGCTCCTGCTATTCGGTGCCGTAATCGGTGTCGCGGCAGGCGCCGGCGTGGTGCTCTTCTACTGGTTCATCGACCTCAGCTACGCGGTCTTTTTCCGCTGGCCAGAGCAGGTACTCCCACAGCTGCCGCGCCTGCTGTATCGACCACTCACGACGGCGCTGGCACTCACCGCGGCCTGGTGGACCTGGCGTCGCCTGGGTCGTGGACAGGACGGTATGACGGTGCCCGATGTACAGCTCGCCGTCTTGCGTCGACGCGGCCGTATTCACTCCCGTCGTGCCGCCGGACGCACGCTGGCCAGCGCCATGACCATCGGCGGCGGAGGCTCCGCTGGCAGTGAGGGCCCCGTTGCGGTACTTGGCGCCACGCTGGGTTCGCTCATCAGCCGCCTGTTTCAGTTCCCCGCCGACCGCACACGCGTGTTCGTGGGCGCGGGTGCGGCCGCCGGCATCTCGGCCGCATTCAATGCGCCGTTGGCCGGTGCCTTCTTTGCGCTCGAAGAGATTCTGGGTTCCTTCCACGCGGCCCACTTTGCACCGGTGGTTGTGGCCAGCGTGGCGGGCGCCATTCTGTCGCGTTCCGTGTTCGGCAACCATCCGGCGTTTCTCGTGCCGGAGGACTACAGCTATCAGAACACCATCGAGGTGGCACTGTTCTTCCCCTTGCTGGGTGTCCTGTGCGCGGTGGTCTCGGTGCTCTTTGTGCGCTGGCACTTTGCCATTGGCGCGCGCGCGGCAGCCTGGCGCGAGCGGCACCCGCGCGCTGAGGTATTGCAGCCCATTGCGGCTGGGCTGCTCGTTGGTGGGATGGTGGTGGCGTCTCGTGGTCAACTCGTGGGGACCGGCCACCTGTCCATTCCGCTCGAAAGCTTCACGCACACCGCCTGGTGGGCGCTCCTGCTGCTGGCTGTGGGCAAGATTCTTGCAACCAGCGTGACGCTGCAGGGCGGTGGCTCCGGCGGCCTGTTCACACCATCACTCTTTGTGGGGGGCGCCGTTGGTGCGGCCATGGGTGTACTCATCCGCACCTTCATCCCCTCGCTGCCCATTGCCGTGGAGGCCTATGCGCTCGTTGGCATGGGTGCCGTGGTGGCCGCCACCACCGGCGCGCCGCTTACGGCCATCCTGCTGGTATTCGAGATCACGGGCGACTACGCGATTGTCCCGCCGCTCATGGTCTCGGTGGTGATCTGTCAGTTGCTGGCCCGGCGCTTCGAACGGGATGATCTGTACAGCGGTTGGCTCCGGCGTCGTGGGGTGGCGCTGCCGTCGCACGCCGCTCCTGCTCCCACACCGCCTCCACCGACGTCGTCATGAGTGTCTGGTCCTCCCTTGTGCAGTTCGCACTCGCGCTGGCGTTGCTGCTGGCCGCTGCCCGTTTCTTCACCAACGCCGCACAGCGCGTTGGGCTCGCGTTCGGCATGTCCCCGTTCGTGGTGGGCGTGTTCATCATTGCCATCGGCACATCGCTGCCGGAGCTCGTCGCCTCGCTGCTCAGTGTGCGCGAGGGCGCCTCAGAGATTGTGCCCGGTAACGTGCTCGGGGCCAACGCGGCCAATCTGCTGCTCAACATGGGGCTCGTGAGCGCGCTGGCCACGGGTGGCCGCATCGTGCTGGGCGAGGAGTATCTCTTCATCGACCTGCACTTCCTCATGGGCGCGATGCTGGCCGTCGCGACCACCATGGCTGATGGGCGCATTGTAGCCATTGAGGGCGGCCTGCTGCTGCTGGCCTACGCGCTCTACATGACCTATCTGGTGGTCGAGGGGCGCACCCCGTCGGCGGAAGCCGAGCACGCCGATGCCATGTCCGAGGTCAAGCAGCGACGCGCATCGCTCGCGCGCGACGCCGGCATTCTGGTGGTGGCGGGTGTGCTCATTTACGTGGGCGGTGACATGACGGTGCGCGCGCTGCAGGATGTGTCGCTCGCGCTGGGGATCTCGGCCGCTGTGGCCTCGGTCACCATTCTGTCCATCGGCACCTCGCTGCCCGAACTCGTGGTCAGTGTGTCGGCAGCGCGTGCTGGTCAGGCGTCGATGGCGGTGGGGAACGTGCTGGGCTCCTGCGTGTTCAATGCCTTGGCGGTGGCTGGCGCGGCGGGGCTGGCGAGCGGCAGCGACGGTGTCGTGGTTACCGACGCGCTGCGCTACTTCGCGCTGCCCTTCGTCGGCGCCTCGGCGCTGCTGTTTTATCTGCTCACTCAGGACAAGCGCATTTCGCGCTGGGAAGGCATGCTGTTCCTCATTCTTTTCTTGCTGTTCATGGTCAAGATGGGCGGTCTCGCGTGAGGCGGTGGTGTACCCTGCTGGTTCTTGCTGCCGCGTGGACTTCACCGACTTTTGCCCAACCCGCTGGCGAGGCTCCGCCAGCACCGGCCCCCGTGCCGTTCCGTGTGGGCGAGGTACTGACCTACAAGGCGAGTTTTGGTGGCATTCCCGCCGGCAGTGCGCGCATGGAAGTGGCCGGCATTGACACGGTGCGGGGCCGCGCCGCCTATCATCTCGTGTTCAGCATCGATGGGGGCATCCCGTTCTTCCGGGTGCACGACCGCTACGAAAGCTGGATCGACGTGGCCACCCTCGCCTCGCTGCGCCATGTGCAGCAGATCAGCGAGGGACGCTACAAGCGGCACACGGTGTACGAGATTTTCCCGGAGCGCGCGCAGTACCAACGCAACGACGAGCCCATGCAGACCAGTGTCTCGCGGCCCCTCGACGACGCGTCGTTCATCTACGCCGTGCGGGTGGAAGCGCTGCGACCCGGTGTCACCAAGCGCGACGATCGCTACTTCCGTCCCGATCGCAATCCCGTGATTCTCACCGGTTTGCGCCTCGACACCATCAAGGTGGATGCCGGCACGTTTCCCACGGTGGTGGTGCGACCCACCATTCGCGCCAAGGGCCTCTTCTCGGAAGGAGGAGAGGCCCAGGTCTGGTTCAGCGATGATGCGGCGCGCATCCCCGTGCAGGTGCGCACGAAGTTCGCAAAGTTCCGTCTGACGCTGTCACTCAAGTCGGTGGATTACGGCAACGAAGCGCGTTGACGCCAGAGCGGATTGGCGTGTTCGTGTGCCGTTGACGTGTGACGACGCAGGTCGCGTCCGTCGGCCGTCACACTGTAGACCTGCCAGTTGTAGAAATTGCCGAGGATTTCGTGCGCCGACACGAAGGCAAGGCGTGCGCCATCGGGTGACCAGGCCGGAGCCCGCTGTTCACCATCGGGATCGAGCGTCATGAGGGCCTGCTCCGTCACCGGCCGGGCGTTGGCATCAAGCCGCACGGTCCAGAGGTCACCCACGAGGGAGCTGCTGCGGCGCACAAACGCCACCGTGCGCCCATCAGGCGACCAGGCCGGAGCCCGATCCGAGGCCTCGGCATCAAGTGTCAGGGCCTGCACGTCGCCGCCATCGTCCCGCATGGATTCGAGCCGCGCCACCATATAGCCGTCGGCACTGCGCTGTTCGTGGGCAAAGGCAATGCGGTAGGTGCCGTTGATGGGCTGCGGCGACCAGGTCGGGCCTTCGTATGAGGACTGGCCGCGCACCGCGTTCGTCAGGCGCACGAGACCCGTCCCGTCAAGATTCATGACGTAGATGTCGCCGGGATTGAACAAGCCCACCGGCCCGCCCGGCATCCAGCCGCGAAACGCGACCCGCTGTCCATCCGGACTGATGGCCGCCTGATCCGCGAGCAGACTATCCATGCGGATGCCCGCCTGAACCCGCAGACGGCCCGCGACGCCCAGGCTATCCAGCGTCGCCGCACACAGCGTCGTGCCGTGGCCGGTGGTGCAGGTCATCAGCAGGTCCCGCCCGTTGGGCGCAAGGCTGGCGTCATAGGCACCGGCGAGGTCGAGCACCGGCTGAACCGCGCTGTCGATCAGACTGGCCGGCGACGCGGAATCGCCAACCACAAACGCCGTGCGCATGAGGCGCGGCCGGAGGATCGGACTCATGTCCGACTCGTGACGATCGAACAGCAGGACGTAGGGGCTGGCAGGCCGCGGTGGCGTGGAGTCACGCGGCGGTACCGAATCCCGCGGCGGGGTGGAATCGCGCGGGGGCACCGAATCGACCGGGGGCGCCTGAGCCGGCTCATTGGGGCCGGCAAGCGTGGCGTTGTCGGCGCAGGCCACGAAAAACAGCGGAGCCGACACCAGCAGCAGTGCCCAGCGGCTGCGGCCAAGGGCGCGGGCGGCAGGCACGGGAGACTTCGGAAACATCGGACCGTCCGGATCTATGAGAGCAGGGTGAATACCTGAGTATTCGGCTCTACCCGGTTCGTCCCACCCCCGTCACATCAGGGGCCTGCCCCGGGCCGGGCTACGCGCTCCGGCCCCGGGGCGTCCGCATGGTCAGTCTCCGGCTTCGAACTCGGGGGCCATGCCCACGGCCCCGCCTGCCACCGGCTGCCGTCCCGTGAGGAAGAGCTTGAGCCGGTCACCGATGCCATGCACGATGAGGTAGGCGCAGGGCACCACGAAGAGGGTCAGCAACGTGGACACCGACAGGCCACCGATGACGGTGATGGCGAGCGGCTGCATGAGCTCCGAGCCTTCGCCGATGCCAAGCGCCAGCGGCAGCATGCCAAGCAGCGTGGTCATGGTGGTCATGAGAATGGGACGCAGTCGCACCGCGCCCGCGTCCACCACCGCCTGCTCCATGGGGGTGCCCAGCGCCCGATACTCCTCGATGTATTCCACGAGCAGAATGGCGTTGTTGACCACAATGCCCGCAAGCAGGATGACACCCAGCATGACGGGCGCCGAGAGCGGCGCGCCGGTGGCCCAGAGTGCCACACCCACCCCGATGAGCGAAAGCGGGATGGCCAGCAGGATGACAAAAGGATTGAGCATGCTCTCGTATTGCGTGGCGAGCACCACGAACACGAGAAACACGGCCAGCGCCACCACTAGAAGGAGCTGGCGATTGTTCTCCTCGATGGCCTCTTCTTCGCCACCCACGAGCACGGCATAGCCGTCCGGAATCTCGAGATCGGCCAGTCGTGCCCGCACCGAGTCGGCCACTACACCCGGCGAAGCCACGGTGGTGATCACGTCACCACTGATGCGCAGTCGACGGATCTGGTTCTCGCGATTGATGTCGGTGGGCCCGAGTTCGGTGCGCACATCGGCCACGTCACGCAGCATGACCGGCGCGTTGCCCGCGCGCTGTGGCGGGAAGAGCGCCACGGTGCCGATGTCTTCGGGGCTCGCAAAGCGTCCGCGCGGCAGCATGACGCGGACATCGATTTCGCGATTGCCCACGGCATAGCGCGTGGCGACCGTGCCGTCGAGTGCGGTGCGAATGGTCTGTCCCACCGTCGCGACGTCGAGACCAAGGTCGGCCGCGCGTTCGCGATCGAGGCGGATGGACAGGGTGGGGCTGGCCTCTTCGCTCGAGGCTTCCATGTTTTCGAGGCCCGGCACACCACGCACGCGCTGCGCGACCTCGCGGCTCAGGCGCTGCAACTCGTCGAGATTGTCGCCCTGAATGGCCACGCTGAGGTCGGAGCCCGTGGACGAGGTGCGCAGACCACGAATGCGCGGCGGCCGCACCCCGACACGTGCACCGGCAAATCCGGCGTTGTTGATGGAATCCTGCAACTGCCGCACCCAGACGTCGGCCGACATGTCGCGCTCGCTCGGCGGCACGAGACGGATGTCCATGGACCCGCGCCCCGCGCGGTTGGATGTGGCGTTGCCAAACAGAAAACCGCCGGCGGTGCTGAACACGCTCTGCACATGCGGCATCGTGCCCACGATACGCTCGACCGCCAGCGTGACGTCGTTGGTTTGCTGCGGCGTGGCGCCGGGCGGCAGGCGAATGAACGCCCCCACCCCGCCGTCGTCCACCTGCGGCAGGAACTCGCTGCCCTGATCACGCACCAGCCAGGCCGCGCCAACCAGCGCGCCCATGGCAGTGCCAAGGACCACCCAGCGCCAAGGCAGCAGCTTCTGAGTCACCCGCCGATATCCCTGGCGAACGCGTGCCATGAGAGCGTCGAAGGCCACGAAGGGCCGCCAGGTATCGAGGCCGCTCTTGAAGCGGACTTTCGACAACTGCGCGGCCAACATGGGCACGAGGGTGAGCGCCGCAGCCAACGAGGCCGCAATGGCAAACGAAATCGTGAGAATGAGCTCACGGAAGATGAGCGCAGAGAGTCCACTCACGAGCAGGAAGGGCACCACCGCCGCAAGGTTGGTGGTGGTGGAGGCCACCACGGCACTGGTGACTTCCTGGGCGCCGATGTGCGCCGCTTCCACCGGATCGGTCACACCTTCCTCGTCTTTCTTGCGGAAGATGTTCTCGAGCATGACGATGGCATTGTCCACCAGCATGCCCACACCGAGGGCGAGTCCGCCCAGCGACATGATGTTGAGGGTGAGGTCGGCCATCCCCATGAGCACCAGCGTCGCCAGCACCGCTATGGGAATGGACAGACCGATCACCAGCGTCTTGCGCAGCGATTGCAGAAACAGCAGCACCACCAGCATGGCGAGGCCCGCGCCAAGAATGGCGGAGTCGCGCACACTGTTGACCGAGTTGCGAATGAATCCGGCCTGATTCTGGATGACTTCGTACTGAATGTCCTCCGGAATGAAGCGATTGCGCGCCAGTTCACGCAGACGGGCATCCACCTGATCGGCGGCTTCGACCGTGTTGCCATCGGGTTGCTTGCGAATGGAGACCTTGATGGCCGGCACGCCATTGAGGCGCGCCCAGAGACGCTGCTCCTGATGCGTGTCTTCGACCGTGGCCACGTCGGTGAGCGGAATCTGACGGCCACCACCCACAGGCAGCAGTACACCACGAATGTCTCCAACCGTGCGGAAGCGCCCCGAGGTCTTGCCCACCACTTCCTGATCAAGACCGGAAATGCGACCGGCGGCCACGTCCTGATTCTGCGTACGCAGGGAGTTGATGACCTGCGAGACGCTGAGGCCGTAGGCCTGCAATCGTTCCTGATCGAGCGTGACCTGCACCTCGCGGACGAGCCCCCCACTGATGTCGAGCGACGCCACGCCCTGCACCGTGAGCAGCTGCGGACGCAGGCGATCCTCGATCCAGGTGCGGAGGTCGGTCAGGTCGCGTGTGGGCGACGAAAACGCCACCTCGTAGATGGGCGCTTGTGTCGGATCGGACTTGCCGATGGTCGGCGCTGACGCCTCGATGGGCAGCTGTGAGCGTGCCCGATTGAGATTGGTGGCCGCGTTCTGCAGCGCAATGTCGATATCGGTGCCGTACGAAAAGTGCAGCTCGACACCCACGCTGCCTTCCTGAATGCTCGTTTGAATGAGCGTGAGATTCTCCGTGGTGGCGAGCGCCGCCTCGAGCGGTTTGGCGATGGTCTCTTCCATCACGCTCGGCTCGACACCGGGGTTGCTCACGCCCACGCGGATCTGCGGATACACAATGCGTGGCAGCAGATCGAGCGGCAGTCTCGACACAAACAGCCAACCCAGCACGAGGATCACGCTGGTCAGCGTGACCGTACCGATGGGTCGGCGGATGGACCAGCTGGCAATCCCGCGATGGCGTGGTGCGCTCATGGCACGTTGCCCACGGCCGGACGCTGGCCCACGGTCGACAGTGAGTCCCGCGGACGGGTTTCCACCGGCGCATCGGGCGCATTGGGTGACACGACACGCACTTCGCCGCCATCACGGAGGAACGTGGCACCAGCCACCACGACGGAGTCGCCCACCTTGAGGCCTTCCGTGATTTCCACGCGGCCCTCGAAGGTGGAGCCGCGTTGCACGTCGCGCCGCACGGCCTTGCCGCCCTGCACGACATACACCACCGCGCCACGCGGATTCTCCAGCACGGCAGTGATGGGCACCATGAGCAGATCAGTGCGCGGCGAAAGTGTGAACACCGCGCGCGCGAGATAGCCGGGCTTCACGTCGCGGGCGGCTGCCCCGTTGATGGCCACTTCCACCGGAACCAGACGCGTGGTGCTGTCGGCACTCGGGAAGATGCGACGAATGGAGCCGGTGATCTCGCGGCCCGGCAGGGCATCGAGACGCACGGCCACCTTGCCGCCTTCGCGCAACGAGGCAATCAGCAGCTCGGATACGGGCACGCGCACCACAAGCGTGGAGAGATCCGCCACGGAGAACAGACGCAGCTGCGGCGACGCCACATCACCCGGTTCGACGCGACGCTCGAGCACGACGCCATCGGCAGGCGCCGTGACGGTGGCAAATCCCCGACGCACGCGCAACTGATCGCGGGTCGAGCGTGCCGACGCGAGGGCGGCCTGTGCGGCTTCGTCTTCGGTTACGGTGATGACGCCCGCCGCTCGCAGCGTGGTCGAACGCGCTGCCGCCGACTCCGCCACCTTGAGGGCGACTTCGGCGCTTGCCAGTTGGGCGTCGACCTCGGGCACCGCGAGCCGCGCCAGCACCTGGCCGGCCCGCACACGATCGCCCTCTTCCACCGCCACGGACTCGAGCACGCCCGCCAACTGACTGACGACGCCAATCGTGCGCAGCGGTTCGACCAGGCCCGTCGTGGCCACGTCACGCGCCACGTCAGCGCGGCTCACCACCTCCACCTGTACGGGCTCCACGCGTGCACCGCGTCCGCGCCCGCCGCCGGGACCGCCGCCGCCAGGCCCCCCGCGCGCGCCATTGCTCGCCGCTCCCGCGCCGGGACCACCCGATGGTGGATTGTCCTTTGAACAGGCAGTGGCAGACGCGAGTGTGAGCGCCAGCAGCGCAAGCGACCCACAATGAACGGGCACGAAAGCAGATCTACGCATCAGGAACCGCGGAATCGAGTCGAGAATCAGTGGGCGGCCGGGACCGCTGCCCCATGGCTGCGCCCGCGGAAGCGAACTCCGGAAGCACGGCGCAGCAGCGCTGCGCGGAGAGACTGGCCGGAACCGGCCAATACCCTGTATACGCCCCGACACGGGCCGATGTTAACGCCGTGTCCCCGCCAAATGGCGCCTGTCCCGGGCTACAGACCGCCGTAGCAGACGTACTTGATCTCCTGAAACGCTTCCAAACCTTGCTTTGATCCCTCTCGCCCCATTCCCGACTGCTTGACCCCACCAAACGGGGCCACCGTGGTGCCAATGAGACTTTCGTTGACACCCACCATGCCGTACTCGAGTGCTTCAGCCACGCGCCAGCAGCGCGCCGCATTTTCGCTGTACACGTAGGCCGCCAGTCCATACGGCGTATCGTTCGCGCGTGCGAGGACGTCCGCCTCTGTTTCAAAACGCTGCACGGCCGCCACCGGTCCGAAAATCTCTTCCTGACTGATGCGCATGTCCGCACGCACGTCGGCAAGAACCGTGGGCTCGAACCAGCGCCCATCGTGCACCTGTCCGCCACACAGCAGTTGCGCACCGGCCTCCACCGCGTCGTGCACGAGCTGATACACCTTGTCGGTGGCTCGCTCGGAGATGAGCGGCCCCACCTGCACCGACGTGTCACGGGGTGGTCCGCTGCGCAGCGCCTGCACCGCCTGCGCAAGCTGCGCCACAAAGCGATCGTGCACACCCGCCTGCACAAACACACGATTGACACACACGCAGGTCTGGCCATTGTGGCGGAACTTGGCCGCCATCGTACCACGTACGGCGCGCTCGATGTCGGCGTCGTCAAACACCAGCACGGGTGCGTTGCCGCCCAGCTCGAGTGAAAGCTTGGTGAGGTGCTGCGCACTCTGCGCCACCAGCTGCTTGCCCACCGCAGTGGACCCGGTGAACGACACTTTGCGCACCCGCGCATCCTCGAAGAACACCGCGCCCATTTCTGCGTTGTGTGACGTGGGCAGCGTGCAGTACACCGCTGCCGGGATGCCCGCCTCGTGCGCCAATCGCTCGGCGTAGAGCGCCGTGAGCGGCGTTTCCGTGGCCGGCTTGATGATGACCGGACAACCTGCGGCGAGTGCAGGCGCCACTTTGCGCGTGATCATGGCCAGCGGGAAGTTCCAGGGCGTAATCGCCGCCACCACACCAATCGACTGCCGCAGCACCAGCAAGCGCCGATCGCGCGATGGCGACGGAATGATCTCGCCGTAGCTGCGCCTGGCCTCCTCGGCGAACCACTCCACGAACGACGCGGCATAGTCCACTTCGCCGAGACTTTCCGCGTGGACCTTTCCGGCCTCCCGCGTCATCAGATCGGCGAGCGGCCTCTTGTGGTCGAGCAGCGCGTCATGCCAGCGACGCAGCAGCCGCGCCCGATCGGCCGCCGGACGTTCACGCCACTCGCTCCAGGCCCCGTGCGCCCGCACAATGGCCGCCCGTGCATCGTCGGGCGTGTGATCGGTCACCATGTCCACCAGGGCACCGGTGGCAGGATCGTGCACGGGAAACGTCAGGCTGGCCATGCTCGGGAATGCAAGGGGTGGGAAGGCGTACGCTGACATGTTAGCGTGTGAGCAGCATGAACGCCGCGTCTCTCGTCCTGCCCCTCGACGTCTTCGGACGTCGTCGGCTCAAGGTGGCCTTTGTCGGCACACATGGTGTGGGCAAGACCACACTGTGTTTCGATCTCGCCGCGCAACTCAAGCGGCTCGACCTTGGCGTGGATCTCGTGAAGGAAGTGGCGCGTCGCTGCCCACTGCCCATCAACGAAGACACCACCTACGACGCACAGGCCTGGATTCTGCACACGCAGATTGCCGAAGAACTGGCGGCCGCTGCGCAGTACGAGGTGGTGGTGTGCGATCGCTCGGTGCTCGACAACTACGCGTACCTGGTGGCGCGACTGGGACGGCGCGAGGAGCTCGAGCCGCTGGTGCGCGAGTGGGTGTGCGGCTACCACGCGCTTTTCAAGGTGCCGGTGCTGCAGGCCCCACGCTTTGACGGCAAGCGCGCGGTAAGTCCGGCGTTTCAGCAGGAGATCGACGAGATCATTGACGACCTCGTGCGTGATTTTGCGGTCCCGGTGCATCATCTCGATCCCGGCGACCGCGATGGCTGGACGACACAGGCGCTCCTGCAGCTTGGACTGCCCACACAGCCACCGCAGATCGATTTGTTCGCGTCGCGCGAGTCGCTCGCGTAACAGCAGGACCCGTTCGGCGACGACTCATGCCGACGGCTTATGCCGACGGCGCAGCCGACTCTGCGAGCAGACGCAGGGTGCGGCCCCACGGGTCGGTGATCACCTGTTCCGTAGCGTCTGCCCTAAAGCCCGCGTCCTGCACCTGCGACAGTACGCGCTGCACATCAGCCGCGGTTGGCAGCACCACCTGCCACTCGGCCAATCGCGCGTCGAGCGGACCAGGTGACCCGGCGCCAGCCGCCCAGGTGTTCACTCCAAGATGGTGGTGGTAACCACCGGCCCCGAGAAACAGCGCGCCGGGATAGCGCCACACCATGCGTGTGAAACCCATGGCATCGGCGTAGAAGGCGCGTGCCTTGCCCAGATCACCCACATGTAGATGCAAGTGGCCCATGCGCGTGCCGCGCGGCATGCCCTGCCACGCGGTGTTGCCGGCCGAAGCCAACACGGACGGCATGTCGATGGGATCGGTCGCCATCATCAACTCACGTCCCAGTCGCTGCCATTGCTCACGCGGCCGATCGACGTACACCTCGATGCCAAGTCCATCCGGATCGGTGAGGTAGAGCGCCTCGGACACGAGATGATCGCTCGCGCCTGCCCGTGCACCGATCGCGGACAAGTGCCGGACAAAGCGGCCCAGTGACGCGCGATCGGGGAGCAGAATGGCGAAGTGATAGAGGCCGAGGCGGGAGCCGGGGCGAATGGGCGTGATGCCGGGTGCGGTGTCGAGTACCACCAGCGGCTCAAGGTCACCGGCAGCGCCGAGGGACAGTGGCTGGCCGGGAGCCGGGGGCTGGAGCGGAACGAGACCGAGCACTTGCTCGTACCAGGCCTGGGAACGGGCGAGGTCGGAGACGAGCAGACGCACGGGCCCGAGACGCAGCGCGTCGGGGAGCGGAGTGACCGCTGGCGCTTCGCCATAGCTGCCGGGGACAGCGGGCTGCGGGGCGCGGTTCGAGCCGAAGATGTCGGCGGTGGTGACGGACATATGAGAATGTTAGTTGTTTAACCGATAGTTGGCAAGCTCTTTAACTGCAGCGCTCCGTCCACTGTTCTGAGCCGTGGGCGATAGGTGGTGGGTTTGAGTGGATTGGCGTGTACATCGCGTGATCCGATGGATCGCGAGGTGCAGCGTCGGCACCACTCTCACCCAGAGCTCACAGCGCAAAGCCCACGGCGGTGGATGGCGAACCCGAACCCCTCCCCGCCGTACGGGTACCACAGCCAAACCCACACCATCACCTTTCACCCATGTCCCTGCTCCGCTTCCTCGCGCTCCTCGTCCTCCCGCTCCAACCCCCCGCCTCCGCCAAGCCCGACGTGGCCTTCATGCAAGGCATGATCGCCCATCATGCCCAGGCGCTGACCATGAGCGCGCTCGTGCCTGCGCGCTCAGAGCGACCGGAGCTGCTGGCGCTGGCGGAACGCATTGTCGTGTCGCAGCAGGACGAGATCGCCATCATGCAGTCCTGGTTGCGCGAGCGAAAGCAGACTGTACCGCAGGTATCGGACGCCGCACATGCCGCACACCGCGCGCCCGGCCACAGTGCACATGACATGCCGGGCATGTTGTCGGCGGCGCAAATGGATTCGCTCACGGCGGCCACTGGTGCGCCGTTTGAGCGGCTGTTCCTGCGCTACATGATTCAGCATCACGATGGCGCTTTGCGCATGGTGGCCGATCTGCTGGCCACGCAGGGTGGTGCGCGCGACCCGCAGGTGTTTCAGTTTGCCTCCGACGTGGACACCGATCAGCGCGCCGAAATCCGTCGCATGCGCGCGCTGCTCGATCGGCTGCCGTCCGGCACTCCCTGATGTTCCCCGTCGGGCCGGCGGGCTCGATGCAGGTTCTTTCCTGATCACTTCACGACACGACACGCATGATTCGTTCGACCGTTCGTCATCGCGCGCTGCTCGCCGCGACCTCGCTGGCCGCGTCTTCACTGGCCCTGTTCGCCACGCCCGCAGAGGCGCAGGACCCGCGCGTCGGCCTCAAGGTCGGCTTCCAGGATGCCGGTGAAGCCATTCGCCATCTCACGCTGGTGTCGCACACCCCCAAGCAGGATGGCTGGTTCAATCCCAACAACCTGGGTGACTTCGGTTTCGCCAACTCCGACCTGGCCTTCCAGAAGAATCTCGTGTTCCAGGGTGGGTGGCACGGCTGGCAGGCCTGGGACATCAGCAACCCCAAGGCGCCGCGTCTGCGCAAGGCCTTCGTCTGTCAGGGTGGACAGGGCGACCTGTCCGTCCACGGCAATCTGCTCTTCATGTCGGTCGAAGATCTCGTGGGTCGCGTGGACTGCGGCACGCAGGGCGTGAGCGACACGGTGAGCGCGGAGCGCTTCCGTGGCGTGCGCATCTTCGACATCAGCGACATCGACAATCCGAAGCAGGTGGCCGCTGTGCAGACCTGCCGCGGCTCGCATACACACACGCTGCTCGTGGATCCCAACGACAAGGCCAACGTGTATGTGTACGTGCAGGGCACCGGCCCGGTGCGTTCGCCCAATGAATTGGCCGGCTGCAACGCGCAGCCCAACGATGCGGGCACGTCGCTCTTCCGCATTGAGGTCATCAAGGTGCCACTCGCTGCGCCGCAGAACGCGGAAGTGGTGAGCATGCCGCGAGTATTCGCTGACGCTGCCGGCAACGCGGCGGGCCTCTGGAAGGGCGGTACGCACGGTGAGGGCACGCAGAACACGGCCATCACCGATCAGTGCCACGACATCACGGTGTATCCGGCCATCGGTCTCGCGGCCGGCGCCTGCTCGGGCAACGGCATCCTGCTGGACATCAAGGATCCCGCCAATCCCAAGCGCATCGACGAAGTCATCGATCCCAACTTCGCCTACTGGCACTCGGCCACGTTCAACAACGCGGGCACGACCGTGCTGTTCACCGACGAGTGGGGTGGTGGCACGGCGCCGCGCTGCCGCGTCACGGACAAGCCCACCTGGGGGGCCAACGCGCTCTTCAAGCTCGGCGAGGGCCGCAAGCTGCAGCAGGTGGGCTACTACAAGCTGCCGGCCGCGCAGGAAGCCAGTGAGAACTGCGTGGCGCACAACGGCTCGCTCATTCCGGTGCCGGGCCGCGATATCATGGCGCAGGCCTGGTATCAGGGCGGCCTCTCGGTGTTCGATTTCAGCGACCCGAGCAAGCCGGTCGAAATCGCGTATTTCGATCGCGGCCCCATCGCGCCGACGCTCACGCTGGCCGGTTTCTGGAGCACCTACTGGTACAACGGCCACATCGTCGCGTCAGAGATCGGCCGCGGCCTCGACATCTTCGAGCTGCAGCCGAGCGAGTTCCTGACGAAGAACGAAATCGAAGCAGCCAAGTTGGTGCAGGTGGACGAGCTCAATCCGCAGATGCAGACGCGCATCACCTGGCCGGCCGCGTTCCCCGTGGCGCGCGCCTATGTCGATCAGCTTGATCGCGCCAATGCGCTGCCCGATTCCCGCATTGCCAGCATCAACAAGACGCTCGATGCGGCCGAGAAGGCCAGCGGTGGCGCGCGCAAGCAGGCGCTGTCGCTGCTCGTGTCGCAGTTGGCCGGCGAGGCCAGCCGGTCAGGTGACCCGGCCAAGGTGCGCCTGCTGCAGGACGTGCTGCGACAGATGGCACGCTGAATCGGCCGGGACGACCCGCGGCTGACTGTCCCGCACCGCCTGGCGTGACCTGAGTCACAGTCGTTGGTCCAAATCGGGCCCATGTTGCTCAAGACCTGAGCGCATGGGCCCGGTTTTTTCGCTATGTATTCAGGGTGACCGCGCCTTTTCCGACCGCCGAGTCTGATCTCCGCTCCCGTCTCGAACGGGAGCTCGGAGAGAGCTACGCCATCCAGCGCGAGCTGGGGGGCGGCGGCTCGGCCAAGGTATTTCTGGCCATTGAGCGTGCGTTGGATCGCCCGGTGGTGCTGAAAGTGCTGGCGCCTGAGGCCACCGTGGGGGTGGACGGTGAACGCTTTCGCCGCGAGATCCTCATTGCTGCGCGCCTGCAGCATCCGCATCTGGTGCCGCTGCTGCAGGCCGGCACGGTCAACGCGGAGGCTGGCGATCGCGCCATGCGCTGGTTCTCCATGCCTTATGTCGAAGGACAGACGCTGCGCGAGCAATTGCATCGCCGTGAGCGCTTTGGCCTGGCAGACGGGATGCGCCTGCTGCGCGAGTTGGCGTCTGCACTCATGTATGCGCATGCGCGTGGCATCGTGCACCGCGACATCAAGCCGGAAAACATTCTCTTCTCCGGCGACGCAGCGATGATTGCCGACTTTGGTGTGGCCAAGGCGCTCGATGATGCCAGCGATGGAGCACTCAAGAGCGGCAAACGTGTGACCACCGTCAGCATGACGCTCGGCACGCCGGCGTACATGTCGCCCGAGCAGATCAATCGTGCGCCGATGGTGGATCACAAGGCCGACCTGTATGCGTTCGGCTGCCTCGCGTACGAGCTGTTTGCCGGCGCGCCACCACTCGAACGTGAGACACTGCGCGCGACCATGGCGGCACAGGTGCAGGACCCGCCGCCACCGCTGCGGGACGTCAGGCCGGATCTGCCGGAGGCACTGACCAGCGTCATCATGCGCTGTCTGCACAAGGATCCGCTGCAGCGGCCGCACTCGGCGTCGGTGATCGTCAAGGTCATTGACGAGCTGCAAACCGGAACAGCAAACGACGGAACAGCAAACAGCGGCACCGCACACAGCGAAACGGCAAACCGCGAGAGCCTTGGCGCCGGAAGCCTGCACAACAGAAGCCCTGAGGCCGGGAGCCAGTCGGGCGACGGTGTCGCAGCGAGAGAACCCATCACCACCTACCTGGTGCCACTGCTGGTAGTGGTCGCTGTCGTGGCGGCGGCGGTTTGGTGGGTGTTCTTGCGCTGAAGCGACGCGCGCGACTCAGCCAACCACGGGCTTGATGCGCAGCACGCGGCCATTGCCGCTGTCGGTGACCACGTACACGAAGCCATCGGGTCCCACGGTTACGTCGCGAATGCGTTCCCCGAGTTCGCCGAGGTAGCGCACCTCGCGTGTCACCCGCCCGTTGCTGAGTTCGAGGCGCACCAGGGCACCGGGAGAAAGTGAGCCGATGAGCACCGAACCCTTCCACCCGGGAATGGCGTCGGCCGTGTAGAACGTCATGCCCGATGGGGCGATGACCGGATCCCAGTAGTAGACGGGCTGCTCCATGCCCGGCTTGCTGCTGCCTTCGCCGATACGCGCGCCGGAGTAATCCACGCCATACGTGATGACGGGCCAGCCGTAGTTGCGACCCGCCTGCGGCTGATTGAGTTCGTCGCCGCCACGTGCGCCGTGCTCCACCGTCCACAACAAGCCAGTGGCCGGATCGAGCGCAGCCGCCTGCACGTTGCGGTGCCCGTAGCTCCAGATCTCTGGCCGCGCGTCAGTGCGCGCGCGAAACGGGTTGTCGGCCGGCACGCTGCCATCGGTGGCCACACGCATGATCTTGCCCTGCCCGCGCGCGAGATCCTGAGCGTAGTCGCGCCAGTTCATGCGGTCGCCCTGTGTGATGAACAACTGCCCGTTGCGCGCGAACACGAGCCGCGAGCCGTAGTGTCCACCGCCGTTCAGCTTGGGCTCCTGACGATAGATGACCTGCAGCTCACTGAGGCCGGCCTCGGTCAGTCGCGCACGCGCCACCGTGGTGCCGCTGCCACCAGCACCCGCTTCGGCATAGGACAGGTAGATGCGCTGATTCTGCGCGAAGGCCGGATCGATGGCCACATCAAGCAGGCCGCCCTGCCCCACGGCGTGCACCGCCGGCACGCCGCTGAGCGGCGCCGACAACGTGCCATTGGGGGACAGCACCCGCAGACGACCGGGACGCTCAGTGACCAGCGCGCGGCCGTCGGGCAAGAACTCAATGGCCCAGGGATTCACCAAACCGCCGACCACGGTTTCTGCCTGCACCACCCCGCGCGTATTGCCGGGGGTCGGTGAGCGAGCGGCCGGCGTCTGGCCCCCCACGGTGCTGTCTACCGGTGGCGGATCGGCTGGTGAGGTGCTGTCCACCGGCGTCGTGGAGCCATTGCCGCCCGCACAGGCCAGCAGCAGCGGGGACACGAGAATCAGAGGCCGTCTCACAACCGAACCCCGAACCGTTGACGCCGTTGCCATCCGCATGGTCGAAACTCCGAAGAGGGTACCGTAAGTTATCCGCATGGCGCGTGTCTCCGTGGACGCCGACCGCGCTCCCGCCGTTTACTATCAGCCCGCCCGCCCATGTCGTTCCCTCGTCTGGTGCGCCGCGCCACAGTGCTCGTGGCGCCGCTGCTGACCGGTGCATCCGCCCTGCTGCTCTCGCCCTCCAGCGCGTTGGCACAGGCCGACAACCCGCGCCCGGTGCTGGCCGCCGACCCGCGTCGCTCACCCACCCAGAAGCCGCCCCTGCACGGGCGTCACTGGATGGCCATCACCGGCAAGCCGCTCGGCGCCACCGCCGGCGCAATGATGTTCCAGAAGGGTGGCAACGCCGTGGACGCCGCCGCTGCCATGCTGGCCGCCACCTGCACCATGTGGGATACGCTGCACTGCGGCGGCGAAACGCAGGCGCTCATCTACCATCCGAAGCTCAAGAAGGTCATTGGCATCAACGCCCTGGGTGTTGCGCCGACCGGCGCCACAGCCGAGTTCTATCGCAGCAAGGGCCACGCGCATCCGCCGGAGTTCGGGCCTCTGGCGGCCATCACGCCGGGCACGCCCGGTGGACTCATGGTGATGCTGGCCGAGTACGGCACACTGTCGCTGGCCGATGTGCTGGGGCCGGCCATTCGGCTTGCCGACGGCTTCCCCATCGAGGCCCAGCTCGCCAACAACATCGAGCGGCAGAAAGCCGAGATCAAGAAGTGGAAGGTGTCACCGTCCATCATGCTGCCACATCTGGGCAGCGGCGGGCGTGAAGCCCCCGAGCCCGGCGAAGTGTTTGTGCAGAAGGATCTCGCGGCCACGTTTCGCAAGCTCGTGGCCACTGAAGCGGCAGCACGCAAGGCGGGCAAGTCACGCAAGGCCGCCATCATGGCCGCATACGACCGCTTCTACAAGGGCGATATCGCGCAGGAACTCGTGCGCGGCATGCGCGACGAAGGTGGACTCTTCACCATGGCCGATCTGGCCAACTGGCGCGTGAAAATCGAAGAGCCCATGTGCAGCGACTACAAGGGCATCGCGGTGTGCAAGCTGCAGCAATGGCAGCAGGGGCCCGTCATGCTGCAGGCGCTCAACATGCTCGAGCCGATGGACCTCAAGAGCATGGGGTACAATTCGCCGCGCTATGTGCACACGCTCTACCAGACCATGAGCATGGCGTTTGCCGATCGCGACTTTTACTACGGCGACCCGGCGTTCGCTCCCGAAGAGCCCATGCGCGGTCTGCTGTCCAAGGAATACGCCAAGGCTCGCGCGGCACTCATCAACGCCGAGCGCAACGATCCCGACATCAAGCCCGGCGACCCCTATCCGTATCAGGGCGGCAGCAATCCCTTTGCGCAGTATCTCGCGCAGTGGTCGCCGCGCAACTTCCTGCCGCGCGACAGCGCGCGGCAGAGCGGACAGCAGGATCGTGTGGTGCGCACCGACACGGCGACCACGTGGGACCTGGCCAGTGCCACCGACAGCGCACGCTACGAGGCGTTCCATGGCGGCACCACCAGCATCGTGTCCGCCGACTCGGCCGGTTGGGTCGTGTCCATCACGCCGAGCGGCGGCTGGGTGCCGGCGGTGATTGCGGGCCGCACGGGACTTGGCCTCTCGCAGCGCGGACAGAGCTTCGTCACGCGTCCCGAAGACGGACCGTACAACGTCATTGAGCCCGGCAAGCGCCCGCGTGTGACGCTCACGCCCACGCTGGCGCTCCAGGACGGCGCACCCTTCCTGGCGTTTGCCGTGCAGGGCGGCGACACGCAGGACCAGAACCTGCTCCAGTTCTTCCTCAACATGGTGGAGTTCGGCATGACGGTGCAGCAGGCCGTGGAAGCGCCGAACATCAACTCGTACCAGATGCGCAACTCCTTCGGCGCACACGAGACGCAGCCTGGCCTCATGGAAATCGCGACGTCGATGCCGGAGAGCACGCGGGCCGCACTTCGGGCCATGGGGTACCGGCTCCGTCCTCTCGAGCGCACCTCCGGTCCCATCAATGCCATCTGGTTTGATCGCAAACATGGCACGATGTGGGGGGGCAGCAGCAACCACGGCGAGGATTATGGCATCGCGTGGTAAGTGATACCCGGAACTCATGACTTGGACTCAAAGCCCAGAGCTCCCCGACAGTCCGGTCAGCTCTGAGCTTTGAGTTCAAGTTTTCAGTTTTGGGTACTGAACTGACTGGATTCCCGCCCGTCCGCGAGCGACATTTGTTGGGTTAGCCTCCTTCCTTCCGACCTCACGGATCCCATGCCGATCACGCTCAAGGTCAATGGCACGTCCCGCACCGTGGATGTGCCGCCCGATATGCCCCTGCTCTGGGTGCTTCGCGACGAACTCGACCTCAAGGGGACCAAGTTCGGTTGCGGCGCCAATCGCTGCGGCGCCTGCACCGTGCACATCAACGGCGTGGCGCAGCGTACCTGCACGCTGCCGGTCTCACGCGCGGCCGGCGCCGACGTCACTACCATCGAGGGGCTCGACCCCAACGGTGCGCACGCCGTGCAGAAGGCCTGGGAAGAACTCGACGTACCGCAGTGCGGTTACTGTCAGGCTGGCCAGATGATGGCCGCGGCGGGCTTGCTGGCCAAGACGCCCAAGCCCACGGACGCCGACATCGACACGGCGCTCAACACGAATCTCTGCCGCTGCGCGACCTATCTGCGCATTCGCGCGGCCGTACATCGTGCCGCGGAGATCAAGGCCGGCGGCGCGGCAGTGGGTAGCAGCGGCGCGCCCGGGGAGGACTGAGCCATGACACCCACAACCACACCCGCCACGCAGGCGCCAACGCGTCGTGAGTTCCTCAAGGTGTCGGCGCTCGCCGGCGGCGGACTGCTGCTGGCCAGCTACGCCGAACCGGTTGAGGCGCTGCAGCGTCTCGTTGGCGGTGCGCCCGCCGCAGAGCCCATGCTGTCGGCCTTCATTCGCATCACGGCTGACAACGTCGTCACCATCACGGCCAAGAACCCCGAGATCGGCCAGGGCATTCAGACCATGTTGCCCATGCTGATTGCCGAGGAACTCGATGTGGACTGGAAGCAGGTCCGCATTGAGCAGGCCGATTTTGATCCGAACAAGTATCCGGCGCAGGTGGCGGGTGGCAGCACCGCCACGCCCACCAATTGGATTCCGCAGCGCCGCGTGGGTGCGGCGGGTCGCGCCATGCTGTTGCAGGCAGCCGCCTCGCAGTGGAGCGTGCCGGTGGCGGAACTCACGACCGCCAAGGGCGTCGTGTATCACAAGGCGTCGAACCGTCAGGCCACTTACGGGTCACTGGCCACGGCCGCGGCCGGCGTCACGCCGCCGGCGCTCGATACTGTGCCGCTCAAGGATCCGTCGCAGTTCAGCATCATCGGCAAGCGCATTCCCACGGTCGCGCTCAAGGACATCCTCACCGGCAAGCCGATCTTCGGCATCGACGTGACGGTGCCCAACATGCACTACGCCACCTTCGTGAAGGCGCCCGTGTATGCGGCCAAGGTGGCCAGCGCCAACCTTGATGTGGTCAAGTCGCAGCCAGGTGTTACGCATGCCTTCGTGGTGGAAGGCACCGACAATCTCGCCGGCCTCAAGGCGGGTGTCGCCATTGTCGGCACCAACTGGTGGCGGGTGCAGGAAGCGCGCAAGAAGCTCGTGGTGCAGTGGGCGGATCATCCCACGTCGCAGCAGTCGAGTGCCGCCTTTGCCGCGAAGGCCAAGGAGTTCTTTGCCTCGGCGCCACAGCGCACCATTCGCAACGACGGCGACTTCGATGCGGCCATCAAAAGTGCAGCCAAGGTGGTGGAGGCGGAGTACAGCTATCCCTTCATCAACCACGCCACGCTCGAGCCGCAGAACTGCACCGCACGCATCAACGCCGACGGCACCTGCGAAATGTGGACCACCTCGCAGACGCCGCAGGGTGGTCGTGCCCTGGTGGCCGGTACACTCGGCATCAAGGAAGACCAGGTGGTGATGCACATGATGCGGGCCGGTGGCGGATTCGGGCGGCGTCTCTACAACGAGCCCCTGGCCGAAGCCGCGTTCATCGCGCGCGAAGCCAAGGTGCCGGTCAAGCTGATCTGGACGCGCGAAGACGACATGCAGCACGACCAGTTCCGTCCGGGTGGCTTCCACAAGTTCACGGGCGGTGTGGATGCCAATGGCAAGCTGATCGCGTTCCGCAATCACTTCGCCACGTTCGGCAACGGCGAGCGCTTTGCGTCGAGCGCCGACATCGGACCGACCGAGTATCCCGCGCGCTTCGTGCCCAACCTGCGCATGGACGTGTCCATGATGCCGCTGGGCGTGCCCACGGGCGCGTTGCGTGCGCCGCGCTCCAACGCCCTGTCCTTTGCCTTCCAGGGCTTCATCGACGAGTGCGCCGAAGCCGCGGGCAAGGATCCCATCCAGTTCCGCATCGACATGCTGAAGGCGGAGATTCCGCCCCAGCAGCCCTACACGCCGCAGCAGCAGGCGCAGCTCATGAGCGCCGAGCGCATCATCGGGGTGCTCGAAATGGCGCGTGACGTATCGGGCTGGGGCAAGACCACACTGCCCAAGGGCACGGGCATGGGTGTGGCCTTCTACTACAGCCATCGCGGCTACTTCGCCGAGGTGGTGCAGGCCACGGTCAGCAAGGCCGGCGTGGTGAAGGTGGACAAGGTGTGGGCCGTGGGCGACGTGGGCAGCGAGATCATCAATCCCAACCATGCCGAACAGCAGGTGCAGGGTGCGGTGCTCGATGCCATGGGTCAGGCCTACGGTCAGGAAATCACCTTTACCGCCGGCAAGGCCGATCAGGGCAACTTCGCGCCGGCCACCACCACGGCCGGTAACGCCTCCAACTTCAGCCTGCTGCGCATCCGTCAGGCGCCGCCGGTGGTTGAAGTGCACTGGAAGAAGACCACGTATCCACCCACGGGCATTGGTGAGCCGGCCATGCCGCCGCTCATTCCCGCGCTCATGGGAGCCATCTGGCAGGCCACGGGCAAGCGCGTCAGGCAGCTGCCGCTCAGCAAGGTCGATCTCAAGTGGTCATAACGGCATGGGTGTAAAGACATGGTCGTGAAGACAGTCCCGACGTCCCCGTTCGCTGACCAGCGACCGGGGACGTCCGGTTTGCGGAAGCGCACCAACGTCTTTCAGCAGCCGCACTATCTCGAGAACTTCGTGCAGGCCGTTCTCGACGAAGCGGCGCTGCAACCCGGGCAAACTTTGGTGCTCGGCGGCGACGGACGCTTTCACAACCGCGAAGCCATTCACACCATCGTGCGCATGGCGGCCGCCAATGGCATCACGCATGTGGTGGTGGGACGCGGCGGCTTGTTGTCCACACCGGCGGCCTCGCATCTCATTCGCCGCGGCGTACGCGGACAGCCCGCAGCCGGTGGCATCATTCTCTCGGCCAGCCACAATCCCGGCGGTGCCGACGGGGACTTTGGCATCAAGTACAACACCGGCAACGGGGGCCCCGCGCCCGAGGTCTTCACCAACCGGGTGGCAGAGCGCGCAGCCTCGCTCTCAGCCTACCGTGTCGCAGACGTGCCGGTGTTTGATCTCGATGTGCTGGGTGCGCAAACGCTGGGCACGTTGACCCTTGAGGTGGTCGACCCGGTGGCAGCGTATGCTGATCTCATGGCGGCGCTGTTTGACCTTGAAGCCATTCGCGCGTTGTTGGCCGGGGGCTTTGCGCTGCGCTTCGACGCCATGCACGCCATCACCGGCCCATATGCGGTGGAGATTCTCGAGCGGCGGCTCGGTGCGCCGGCGGGCACCGTCATCAATGCCGTGCCCCTGCCCGACTTTGGCGGTGGGCATCCCGACCCCAATCTCACCTACGCGCATGAGCTGGTGGAGGAGCTTTTTGGGGATCATGCGCCGGATTTTGGCGCGGCATCCGATGGCGACGGCGATCGCAACATGATTCTGGGACGCCGTTTTTTTGTCACACCGAGTGACAGTCTCGCGGTGCTGGCGGCCAATGCCACGCTGGTGCCGGGATATCGCGACGGACTCGCCGGCGTGGCACGCAGCATGCCCACCAGCGCGGCGGTGGATGTGGTGGCTGAACGTCTTGGCATTCCCTGCTTCGAGACGCCTACGGGCTGGAAGTTCTTCGGCAACCTGCTCGACGCCGGGCGCATTTCGCTCTGTGGTGAAGAGAGCTTTGGCACCGGCAGCAATCACGTGCGCGAGAAGGATGGGCTCTGGGCGGTGCTGTTCTGGCTCAACATCGTGGCTGCACGCGGCGAGAGTGTGGAGCAGATCGTGCGCGGGCACTGGGCCGAGTATGGCCGCAACTACTACACGCGCTACGACTACGAGGGTGTGCCCACCGAGGCCGCCAATGCGGTCATGGCTGGGCTGCGCGCGCAACTGGACTCCCTGCCTGGTCGCACGCTGGCCGGGCGTGTGGTGTCACAGGCAGATGACTTTGCCTACACCGACCCGGTGGACGGCGCAGTGAGTCGGCGCCAGGGCATTCGCCTCCTGTTCCAGGACGGCGCGCGCATCGTGTTTCGCCTGTCGGGCACGGGCACTGAAGGCGCCACCATTCGGGTGTACATCGAGTCGCGCGAAACCGATGTCGAGCGTCTCGGTCTCGATACGGCGTCCGCGTTGGCGGATCTGGTGAACGTGGCGCTCACGGTGAGTGCACTGCGCGAGCACACGGGGCGGAGTGAACCGACGGTGGTCACCTGACCCAGTGTGACCGTGTTCCGGTTGAACTTGATCTGCAATTCATATGGGTCTAGCCATGTTTCGAAGAGCCATCGTCAGTGTCAGCCTCCTAATCCCCATTACTGGCGCCTGCAATTCGACACCGACTTCGACCATTCCCTTCCGGGCAAGCCATACCGGTCTGGTAGTCGGACGAGTCGAGTTTGCAGACGGCACACCCATTGATTCCGCCGTGGTGTTCGTAACGGTCCCCTCAAGGCCACTTTACGGCTATGCTACTCAGCCAGTCATCAGCAACGCACGCGGTGAGTACTCGTACCTCGTCGAGCGGCTTGCATCACCGCCGCAGGTTCCAAACCCAGACACGGCCAGTGCGGAGGTCGTAGTTTCGCTCCTGGCCACTCGCTATCGACTCCCGGGGAACGTGGTCCCCACCCTGTATGACACCGTGTTGGTGACGTTCCTGCCGAGAGGTCAGACCCCACCAGCTGCGATCAGCAACTTAGTTTTCCAACGCTGATTCGGCCGCGCCCTACCGCCACCGCCGCACCGCGCGCTGGAAGAACATGTTATTGGGCACCTGCAGCACAGTGCCCGTGGCCACGGCCTCGGTGTTCAGCTCCTCGAGCGTGGTGTAGATCAGGTTGATGTCGGTCACGCGACCCTTGAAGCCGGGTTTCTCGCCGTTCTCCAGCACCTCGATGCGATCGCCAATGCGGAACGGATTGGTGGAGAAGATGAGCAGCGTGCAGAAGATGTTCGACAGCACGCTCCACGCGGCAAAGAAGGCCACCGCGCCAACGGCCACAAAGCCGCTGAAGGCCGTCCACAGCACGGTGCCCGATACGCCAAGCCGCTGGAGAATGAGCAGCAGCGCGGCCGTGTTGATGAGCAGGCTGACCAGCCGGCGCCCGCCCGGCAACGAGGTGGCCGGCAGGTTGTAGGCTTCGCTCATGCGGCGAATGAGCCGCAGCACCAGACGGCGCAGCAGCCACGCCGCCACGATAATGCCCACCACCTGCGCCAGCACGAGCAGCTGCGCCAGACCTTCTTGTGTGACCACGCCAACACTCCGGGAATGCAGAATGAATCGGGCCGACCTGCAACCCAACCCCCGCAATCTATGCGCACCGCCAGCTGAAACCGTACAGTCTGCACGCTGCATTGCGGGGGGCGTGAATCACCGCAGCGCCGCGCTGCGTATTGTCCCCATGCCCGCCGCTCTGCCCCCCACCCCGCCCTCACAGCCCACGCTGGCCTTTCGCCTCGACAACTATGCAAGCGCCCAGCGACAGGCGCCGCATCGGCACGACGAGCTGCACCTGAGCCTCGTGCTACGCGGAGGCTTGAGCGAAACGGTAGGGCGGGAAACCGCGCAGGGCGCGCCTCTCAGCGTGGTGGTCAAAGCCCCCGATCTGGTGCACGCCAATGCCTGGGGAAATGAAGGCGCTCGACTGGCGCGGCTGTCGCTGCCGCAGGCCACGCTGGCCGCGCTGAGTGAGCATCCAGGTCGCGACACCGCGTGGCGCTGGTATCATGATGTGCAGGTGGCGCGCCCGTTTCTGCGTTTGGTGCAGCGGCATCAGCAACTTGGCACGCGAATCATGACGGCCGGGGACACCGACCTCAATGATCTCGTCGCGGCACTCACGGCGCGGCCCGACCGCGTGGCGACCGGCGAAGCGCCGCGCTGGCTGCGGGATGTGGTGCAGCGTTTGCACGAGAGCTGGCACCCGTCGCTCGATGGACACCAACTCGCCGCCGAGGCGCGCGTGCACCCGGTGTATCTCGCGCGCTGCATTCGGCGATGGTACGGCGTCAGTCTGGGCAGCTTGCTCAGGCACGAGCGGCTCCGCTACACCGCCGCCATGCTGACCGCGTCCCGCCTGCGCGGCGCACTCGTGGCGCAGCACTGCGGTTTCGCCGACGAGGCTCACATGAGCCGAGAGGTAAAAGCCCTGCTTGGCCTCTCACCACGAACGTTGCGCGCCGTGGTTGATTCCACACACGGAGCGGCGCCGTTGGTTTGAAAAATGCAAGCGCCTCGGACAGGCCTGTGGTGAGAATGCGTGCAGGGCTGGTGACCGCCGTCCTTTCCACCTCATCGTCTCATGGAAGCTCGCTTGCCAAACACCCCGCATCGCCGCCGTGGCGTGCGTCGCCGATTCGCCGCGTTGATGGCTACCGTAGCGCCCGCCGTGCTCTGTCCGCCCACGATTGCTCGGGCACAGGAATCCAAAGGATCGCGTCCCACAGCCGCAGCGCTTGCCGCCGCTGTCAACGCCCTGGCCGAACGTGCCATGCAGGCCGAACTCACGCCCGCGTTGGGCCTCGCCATCACCATGGATGGCCGCACGGTGTACGAGCGTGCCTTTGGCATGGCCGATGTCTCGGCGCGCATACCCGCCAATGGCAACACGCTGTGGTATGTGGCGTCCACCAGCAAGTCGTTCACCGGCTTCGCGGTGAGTCTTCTGGCCGACGCCGGCCGTTTGTCATTTGACTCACCAATTGCCACGCTTCTGCCCTCGGCGCGCTGGCCCAACGGCGTGAACGCCGAGCGACTCACGTTGGCCGAGTTTTTGAGTCACACGCACAATCTCAATGACGTGGCCGTGACACTCAACGCCGCGTTCACCGGCATTCAAGCGGAGTCCGCATGGCCCGGGCTTCTGCAATACGCCACGGTGCGCGCAACGCCGGAACTGGTGTACAGCAACCTCGGCTACAATGTGGCCGCCATGGTCATCGACCGGCTGGAACCGCGCGGATGGCGCGAGTGGATGGCACGTTCCGTGTATGTACCCGCTGGCATGCGGCAAACGTTTGCGCATGTGAACGGCCTGAATTCGCGACGCATTGCCAAGCCGCACCAGCTCACGGCTACAGGCGCTTTCGCAACCGCCCCATTCTTCAAGGTGGACGCCACCATGAACTCGGCCGGCGGCCATCTCAGTACACTGGGTGATCTCGCGCGCTGGACCATCGTGCAGATGGACAGCGGCCGCATTGATGGCCGCCAGGTGTTTCGTGCATCGGCGGTGGCGCGCAGTCACGCACTCATCGCTCGACACACGCGGCCAGCCGGACGACGGTATGCCTACTTTGATCGCGAGGGCTGGGCGGCTGGCTGGGATATCGGCCACTACGAAGGGGAGCGCATGGTGAGCCGCTTTGGTGGCTACCACAGTTTTCGTTCGCATCTGTCGTTCCTGCCCGCACGCCGCATCGGCGTGGTGGCCGTGAGTACCGGAGACCCCGGTGCAGCGCTCACCGATGTGTTGGCAGCCTATGCCTACGACCTCGAAGCCGGCCGTGTGGACGCCGAGCAGCGCGCCACGGCGCGCCTGGACAGTGTGGTGGCACGACGCGCACAGCTGGTGCAGGCCGCGCAGGCACAGGACAGCGTGCGGCGTGTACGGCGGGCGCTGAAACTGCCCGTGCCCTTGTCCGCCTACGTGGGCCGCTATGCGTCGGCTACGCTTGGGAGTTTCGAGGTCGCGCAGGACGAACGAACACAGGAATTGCAGTATCGCTGGGGAGCAGTCCACGGCACACTCGTGCCGCAGGATACGAGTGGCGAGGCGTTCCGCATGGCGTTCGTGGGCGATGAGATGGGCCTCAGCTTCTTGCGATCGACGGACGGAGCGGTGACAGAACTGCGTCTCAACGGGCAACGCTTTGTGCGCGCGTTGCATCCAATGCGCTAACGGACGCCGTGGGGGTGTCCGTGCCCACCTGGACCCCGCTCCCATGCTGTTCACTCTGTTGATGCCCGCTGTTGTTTCTTCGCTGTTCGCGTCGACCACCTGCGGTGACCTGCCGGGCGCCGCGTCGCTCGTGTCACGCGAGCGACTCAACTACCTGCTGGTAGGCGAATATCATGGCACCGTAGAGATGCCGCGTGTTGCCGCCGACCTGCTCTGCGCGGCAGTGCAGCAGAAGCGGCCGGTCGTGCTGGGCCTCGAGTTCACCGCAGAGAATCAGACGGCGCTCGAGGCGTATGTGCAGTCGGACGGCAGCGCCGCCGCACGTGAGCGGGTGCTTGCGGCACCTGCGTGGCAGCAGCCCGATGGCCGCAATTCGCTGGCCGTGTTCGAACTTCTCGACACGGCGCGTCGCCTTCGGGCGACCGGGCATAGCGTAAGCGTGGTGGCCTTTGATCTCGTGCCGGCACCTGCGGTGTCTCGTGCGCGCGAGACCGCGCTGGCCGAGGCGCTGGTGGCGGCGCGTGCCCGAGTTCCCAACAGCCTGGTGATTGCGCTCACCGGGGCCGGTCATGCCGGCAAGACGCCGTGGAGTTCACAGAATCCGCCGTTTCCGTCCACCGGACAATTGCTGCCCGAGGGCGAAACGATTGCGCTGACCTTTGCGCGGCCCGGCGGCCGCTACTTTGGCTGTCGCGCGGCTACGGCTGAGGCGCCGGGTGGCTGCGCCGTGTACGACATGCCGGCCCGGGAACCCGTGCGGCCGCGTGGCATTGAGATGGATGCGAGCCTGCGCGAGGGCTTTGAGGGCGTGTATTCTGCAGGAGGGCCGTACACGGCGGCACGCCCAGCCCGCACCTGAACCCGTTTCCATGGCCACCAGCGACACTGCGTCCTCGTCTTCGCGTTCGCCCCGCTTTGCGGCAGCCGGCGCGCTCATGTGGTGGCTATTCGTGTGCTACGGGGCCTCGGCCATCGGCGCGCTCGGCACACGCAACGCGCCCGTTTTCTATGCTGGCCTCGACTTGCCGGGCTGGGCCCCGCCGGCCTGGGTATTCGGACCCGTGTGGACAGTGCTCTACGCCATGATGGCCGTGAGTGCGTGGCGCGTCTGGCGGCGGCGTCCGTTTGAGGGGGCGGGCCTCAGCTTCGGGCTGTTTGGCTTGCAGCTGGCCGTGAATTCGCTGTGGAGCTGGGTGTTTTTTGCCTGGCGCCTGGGGATGTGGTCGGTGGTGACCATCGTGGTGCTGTGGGCGCTGGTGTTCACGGTGCAGTGGCGCTTTCGGCGTGTCGATACGACAGCGGCCAATCTGCTGCTGCCTTACCAGGCCTGGCTGACCTTCGCCGCGGCGCTGGCGTGGGTGTCGTGGCAGCGAAACCCTGGAGTGCTGTAGGGGCTTTGCCTTTTCACTCAGAACGCAAGACTTGAACTCAAAGCTCAGAGCTAACCGACAGTCCGGTCAGCTCTGAGCTTTGAGTAAAAGTTGTGAGTTTGGAGTTGTACAAACTCACGACTCGAAACCAGAACTCACAACCCGGAACTGATCAGTCTCGAGTTCTGGGTTCAGGTTCCGGGTCGTGAGTTCATTGATTGCCCCACATCACCTGGTCCAGAAAATCAGGGTCCCGCACTGCGGTCCGCCCTCCTTGCCGATGCTGGTCCCCCCGTACCTGAGCGGCGTGGACGCCGGCCCATGAAACTCCACGGCCAGCAGATCCTGCGTCCGTAATTTGTTGATCGCAAACCCGCCACCGAATCCGCGATACTCGAATCGCTCGTTGATTACCACCTGGACGGGGCAACTGGTTTTCATACCTCCATTGCGACGTGCTACCGCTATACCTCGCTCCTCCTTGAGTCCGGGAATGGTCGACGTAAGCAACGCCTCCAATTCACGCGTGTCGTTCTTGCGGAGAAACTCGTAGTCGAGAAAGTGTCCGCCTGTCTTGAAGGCTCGCCGCTCCTCGAATTCCTGCATGAAGCGGCGGTGGACCTCGGGAATACTGGAGTCCACACGCACGGTGGACAGACGCTGCGCCAGGGGCTCCAGCAGCGCATCGACTTCCACCGTATCGCCGGCTGCAATCCGTACTTCCATGTCCACAGGGGCATAGCCAAGCAGCCGCACGCGGATGCGGTGGCGGCCGGCAGCTACTCCGCCCAGATGGAATCGGCCGTTGCTGTCGCTGAGTACTCGTGTACCGGACGCGACGAAAAGGATCTGCGCGCCGGCCAGTGGACGCTCGCCGTCGGTACTCAGCACGCGGCCCGCCACCGCACTGGGCGATTGGCGGGCTGGCAAATCGTCGCCTTGTGCCGCCGCGAGGCTCGGCAAACACCACAGCGGCAGAAGGAGGAATGTGAATATTGGTCGCGTCATGGGTCCACTCAGGCCTGAATCCTTGAACTCAAAGCTCAGAGCTATCCGACAGTCCGGTCAGCTCTGAGCTTTGAGTTCAAGTTTTGAGTTTGGAGTTGTACAGACTCACGACTCGAAACCTGAACTCACAACCCGGAACTGATCAGTTTCGAGTTCTGGGTTCAGGTTCCGGGTCGTGAGTTTTTCGCGCTACTCCAGCGGCAGCGCACGCCCCGCCACGATGGTGACGTTGTCGCTGCCCCCGCCATCAAGCGCGCGCTGCATCAGGGCCCGGCAGAGCTGCTCGCAGTTCGTCATGCGCGCGCACTCCTCGGCAATCTCCGCATCGCTCACGTGCTTGGTGAGCCCATCACTGCACAGCAGCGTAATGCAGCCGCGCTGCGACACGTCGACCCGTGAAAGCTCCGGCAAGGCTTCGTCGGCACCAATGGCGCTCGACAAGACATGATTGAGCGGCGAGTTGTGCGCGCGCTCGGGAGTGAGCGCACCGCGGTCGATCATCTCCTGCGCCAGGGTCTGGTCGCGTGTGACCTGACGCAGCTGTCCGTCCTGGTAGTGATAGCAGCGGCTGTCGCCCACTTGCACCACGTACAGCCAGGGCCATACCACAATGCCCACCGACAGTGTGGTGGCCATCTTGCGCCCTTCGAAGGCCGTGGCCGAGCGCTCCTTCACACGCCGGTGTGCTTCCACGGCGGCCAGCCGCAAGGCGTCGGTGAATTCCTGATCGCTCGAGGCGCCCGCCGCGTGCCAGCACTTCATGGCCGAGGCGAAATACTCGGTCACCGCGATGGTGGCGAGTCGGCTGGCTTCGGTTCCGTCGGCACTGCCGCCCACGCCGTCGGCCACGAGCATGACTGTGGCCACGCGCTCTCCGCGCAGACTGATGGCGGAGGTATCACTCAGACTGGTGCCGTGCACCACCACCTGTGGGTGCACCGTGCAGAGCAGAAACTGGTCCTGGTTGCTGCTGCGCACCTTGCCCGGATGGGTGATGCCAAACAGATCCAGTTCATCGTCACGTGGACGAACGAAGGCCAGAGTTTCTATGGACGCAGTGCTCATGTCTGAGACAATGCGGTCCAGCCAGCGTCATGGCAAGCTCGGGTGCTGCAGACGCAGACGGATGTCAGGCAACTGCGCCAGGCGTAGCGTCGAGGACCACCGGCTCCGCGGCACTGCGCCGACGCCAGGCCAACAGGCGACGCAGGGATAGGGCGAGGCCGGTGTACACCAGAACGACGGCGCCGAGGGACACGAGGCCGGCGATGGTCTGTCCCCAGACGCCCAGCACCTCACCGGTATGCGTGAAGCGCAGGATGGAGCGCGTACGGCGGCCCAGCGACTGATCACCAAATGCCGACCACTTGGGTGCGTCGCCCGTGCGCGAGATGGTAAGCGTAGCACGCTTGTGCGGCTCACCGCCCATGCCACGATCAAGCGAGTAGACGAGCGGCGCGTCGGCCGCCTTCGGCCAAGCCAGCGACAGTGTGCGCCAATCGGGCATGCGAGCGGCGGCCATGGTATACACATCACCAACCACCGGGATATCGCGCGCTTCTTCGCGCGGTGCATCGCCAGACTGGCTCCCGGCCCGGCGGCTGCCGGCTTCACGGCTTCCGGTCGCTGCGCTCCCGCTGTTTGCCGTGGCAGTTGCGCGCGCCGGCGGCTCCTCGCCCACCACGCGATACACGAGGTCACTGGCCCAAGGGAAGGAGATGACCGTGGCACTGGCCACCACCGCCACCAGCGGCAGCGCACTCCAGATGCCAATCACGTTGTGCCAGTTGAAGTCGCGCGCCTTGGCTGACAGCCCGCGGCGAAACCACAGCACCTGCTGTACTGCACGTGCCGTAAGATTGCGCGGCCACCAGAGCACCATGCCCGTGAGCACGAGAACCAGAAATGCCATGTTGCTCCAGCCCGTGACCGCCTTGCCCGTGCTGCGGCCATCGTCCTTCATGGCCAGCCAACGGTGCCAATCGGTGGCCACGGAGAACACCTTGCGCATGCCCACGCTGCCTGTGCCCAGTACCTCGCCCGTGTAGGCACTCAGATACTGACGCCCTTCACGACCGAACTGCACTTCGACCGGCATGTCGGCGCCATTGCGCCAGACCACGTTGCTGGGTGTCTTGCTCTCACGCGCCGCGACCAGCGCCAGCAACGAATCGGGCGTGAGACGCACAGCGCCCGGCGCCGGCGGCCCGGCTTCGATGCCCCGCAGGTCCGCCCACAGCGTCATCTGCTTCTGGTAGGTCAGCAGCACGCCGGTGACCGACATGATCAGCACAACGACACCAGAAATCACGCCGGCGACGAGGTGGGTCCAGAACAGCACGGGGCGAAGCGTACGCATGAGGCGCGAGCGCGGTTGTTTGTTGAGAACGATTTTCAAGAGATACTTGAAAAGTATTCTCCAATCCCGATGTCGTCAATCGGGATTGCCGCCCTCCCGGGACGAACAGGACCTCAGGTGCTCGCTCAGCCATGCCACCCCAGGCGACAGCCGGCGTATCCGCCGGAACTCCGCCGACAACTCGGCCTCGCGTGCCGTGCTCACCTCGCTCGGTGGCAGTTGCCTCGCAGCCGCCAGCCAGCGCGCCGCATGCGCCAGCATCTGGTTGGGATCGTCGCGCAGCAGGGCCTCTACATCACCAAGCCCGGCGGCCATGGCACTGGAGTCCGCACGCCCGACCGACGGGGAGTCGACGATCGCCGCCACCAACAGCGCCCTGAGTGCACGCGCCACATGAAACTGCGGCGCCCGTTCTGCCGTGGCGTCGAGCGCGCGAACCGCGTCTCGCCAGGCTACGCCGTCGCAGCCAGTGGCCGCCCTCACTGCACGTAGCAGGGTCCCGAATTCACGGTCCCCACGCCCCGTTGGCTCGCCAATCCAGCGCAGCGCACCGGGTGAGAGCAGCACCGCCAATTGCGCCGCTTCGGCACTATTGGCGAGGACATCGCCTTCGGTGGCAGGCAGGGGCCAGTTGCCAAGCACGAGCGCGGTGCCGCTCCTGAGGTCGGTCACATCGAGACGAACCTCACGTGCGTCGCCGGTAATGTGTGCGCAAAGGTGCACCGGTGGACCGTCGGCGCAGGCACCGCCTGGAGCGCGCGGCACCAACAGCACGTCGGCATGAGCGGACATGCTGCGCCGAGCACTCTGCAACACGGACTCGAGTGCGCGGTCCACCACCGTGTCGCTGGACAGATCGCGCAGCAGCGCCACTCTTACCGGGACCGGACCGATGGCCGGGGCCGGCACGGTCCCCCGCGCGACTTCGCTCGCTGCTTCACTCCGCCCCAAAGTGCCAAGACGCTCGGCAACCACCGCAGCGGAAAAGATGAGCGCCGCCATGATCGCAATGCGCCAACGTCTCCACCAGGTCGTTTGGTAGGTACTGCTGGCGCGCGGGGCCGCACTGTGCTCCACCGGGAGGGGGGCCGCCGGCTTTGCTTCAACCATGGCAACGGGCGTCGTCTCGCTACCCGGTTCTGTCAGCGGCAGCCGCAGGGCATAGCCCTCACCACGCACCGAGTCGAGGACGGCGGGATCGTAGCCGGCCTCACGCAACGACTGCCGAGCGAGCCGTACGCGCTGTTTGAGCGCGTCAGGTGAAATGTGTGTATCCGGCCACACCAATTCCTGCAAACTCCGCGGATCCACAAATAGGGGCGCGTGATCGCCCAGCGCGATCAGCAGCTGCATCGTCAGCCAGGGCAGGTCCACCACACGACCCGTGGGCCCTATGAGTTGACGCGTGCTTCGGCGCAGCACAATGGCCGACAACGGGCCGTTTTCCTTCGCTTCACCGTCCTTCACCGGGCTTCCCTGTTGCCACGCAATCCGGCCGCGTACTCCTCGCAGGTAACCCCTTTGCATCGCCCCACCCCTTCATGCTGACGAGGCGCGCTGTGCCTGCTGCTTCCGTTGTCGCTGCTCATGTCCGATCCCATGTCCGACTTCATGTCCGACGTCATGTCCGATTCCGGGTGTTCCGGTTGCTGCCCGTCGCGCTGACCGCGATGCTACTTCCCGCCACGATACAGTCCCAAGCTACGGCGTCGCCGCGTCCCGACTCAATTCTGGCGACGACGCTCATGCAGGACCTCGTGCGTGTGGCCCGCCTGCCCGGCCTCAGTGTGGCCGCACTGGACCAGGGCCGCGTGCGCTTTGCACGTGGCGCGGGATATCGTGATCTGAGTCGCCGGCTGCCCGTGGACAGCAGTACGCGGTTCGGGTCGGCCTCGGTGTCAAAAGTGGTGATGGCCACCGCCGCACTGCGCATGATGCAGGACGGTCGCTTTGATCCCGACCAGCCCGTGTCTGCGCATTTCCCGGATTTTCCGGGGGCCGCCGCGATCACGCCGCGCTTGCTGGCCGCCCACTTGGGGGGCATTCCGCACTATGGACCTGGTTCCATGCCCAGCGACAAACGCCATGTCTGGGCGAGCGCGGCACTGGACGAGTTTTCGAAAGCGCGACGCGTTGGTGCGCCCGGTGAACGTTCGGTCTACTCCACGCACGGGATCACGCTGCTGTCGGCGGTCCTGGAGCAACGCGCGAAGCAGCCCATTCTGGATCTGCTGGCCCGCGAGGTCTTTGTGCCGTTCGACATGCCCTCATCGGGTGGCCTGTTCGTGGATTCGCTGTCGCCGCGCATGGCACTCCTGTACGCCCGTCAGGGCGACTCGCTGCGCGCCCTGCCCGGTCCGCGCAACCTGAGCTTTGCCTGGGCCGGCGCCGGATTGCTGCAAACGCCGTCCGATCTGGTGCGCATGACTCGCGCCTACTTTGACGGGCAGCTCTCCGCCGCCACGTTGTCCACGGCGTTTACGGAGCAGCGCACAAACGCCGGCGTCGGCACCGGCGTGGCGTTTGTGTGGCGTGTGGAGCAGGACTGGCGCGGCCGGCCGCTGGCGCATCATGCCGGGGCCAATCCCGGCACACGTTCCGTGCTGCTCATGCGACGCAATGAGGGGCGCAGCCTCGCGCTCATGACCAACGTCGAGTGGACGGCCTCCATGGATGGCACGGCCAACGTGCTGCTCGAGGCCCTGTTCAACTCAGCGCCGCGTCGGCAAGCGCTTGAGCTGTCCGGCCGTTGGCAGGGCACATACGACACCACCGCCGTTGAGGGCGAGTGGGTCGTGAACGGGGACAGCGGATGGGTGAGCACGCCCGAACCCTTGCGCGCACGGTTTCTGCAGTCTGGTGGCGTGGGCGCTGATCGCTTGCCGCTGCGCGCAATCCGGGATGACCTGTACGCCGTGGTGACACCGTGGGGACTGTACCCCCTCGAAGTCACGGAGCGCGATGCGCGCCAGGCCCACGTGCTGATTCGGCTTGGTACGCAGCGATGGACCCTGCGCAGTCGGTGAATCGTCGAACGCGTGTGCGGCCCATCGCTCTTGACGACTAGCGCCGCCCCACCAGCGCCCCGCGCAGCGTGGCCAGCAGGGTCTCGGCGGTAAACGGTTTGGAGATGAAGAACTCGGCGCCGGTACTCATGAGCGCGGCCGCGTCCATGGCATGACCGCTGGAGACAATGATGGGGACATCCACCCCGTCAGCGCGCAAGGCGGCCACAAAGCCCGGGCCATCAAGTTCGGGCATGGCGACGTCGGTGAGCACCACATCGATGTCGCCGGTGTGTACGTGAAAGAGATGCAGCGCTTCCCGGCCGTTGGCGGCGAGCAGCACACGATAGCCGCTGCGTTCGAGAATGCGCTGCGCCACGGAGCGGATGCCGTCTTCGTCGTCCACCACCAGCACGCACTCGCCGCGGCCCTCGGGGAGTCGGCGCTCGGCCGGTCGTGCCGATTGCGCGCCGGCACCCGCCTCCACCTCCGGGAACCAGCAGATGAACCGTGTGCCCTTGCCGGGCTCACTTTCGAGTTCGATCGTGCCGCCGTGCCCACGGACGATGCTCTGCACCGTGGACAGCCCGAGCCCGGTGCCCTTGCCCACGCCCTTGGTGGTGAAAAACGGTTCGAAGATCACGACCTGGTGCTCAGGCGGAATGCCCTCGCCACTGTCTTCTACCACCAGACGCACGTAGGCACCCGGTGCAAGTCCGATGGCCGTGGCTACGGGTCCAGCGCTCACCTGCTCACGATCCACCACGATCTGCAACGCGCCACCCTCAGGCATGGCATCACGCGCGTTCACGGCCAGATTCATGATGACCTGGTGCAGCTGCGTGGCATCGCCGCGCAACAGACAGGGTGCCTCTGCAAGCTGTATGGTGAAGGCCACGTTTTTGGGGAAGGTCTCGCGCACCACCGATTCGAGCTCACGCGCGACCTCGCGCAAATCGAGCGGCTCACGCTTGCCATCGAGTCCACGCGCAAACGACAGGACGTGACGCACCAGATCCGCGCCACGCCCCACGCTTTGCTGCAGACTGTTCACCAATGACTCGCCCTCCGGCCCCACCATGTCCCGCAGCAGGCTGAGGGACAGCATGACTGGTGCCAACACATTGTTGAGATCATGCGCGATCCCACCGGCCAGCGTGCCGATGCTCTCCAGACGCTGCGCGCGGAGGAATTGCAGCTCGAGGTTGCGCCGCTCGGAGATATCGGTGTTGATGGCGAGAATCGACTCCGGCTTGCCCTCTTCATCCCGCACCAGCGTCCAACGGCACTCCGTCACCACGCGGCGTCCGTCGCGTGCGACTTGCCGCAGTGAACCGGTCCACTCGCCGCGCTCCATCAGCGCGGCCTTCGCGTCCAGGAATTCGGCGGAGTCGTCGTTGATGAGTTCATGGGCATTGCGCCCGACGGCTTCGGCCGCACTCCACCCGTAGAGTCGCTCGGCGCTCTGGTTCCAGTACAGGATGGTGTCGTCCAACGCACGGACGAGAATGGCATCCTGCGCCTTCTCGAGCAGCGCCGCCTGCTGCGCCAGCCGCCGATCGGCGGCGCGGCGTTCGGTCACGTCCTGGATGGCGCCCTGGATACGCACCGTACGCCCATGCTCGTCGCGCACGGCTTCGCCAATCACGCGCACGGCCACGGTGTGTCCCTGACGGGTCACCAGCTCGAGTTCGAGGTCGAAGGGCGTGCCCTCCGACCGACAGCGAGCCAATGCCGCTTGCACGGCCGGACGCGATCTCAGCGGTTCGTAGTAATGCAGGGCCCGTTCGAGATCGGGCGCCGTGCCTTCCGGCTCTCCGTGTATGCGGCAGGTTTCCGCCGACCACACCACGTGCGAGGCATCGAGCTCCAGCCACCAGCCACCCATGCGCGCCACGCGGCCGGCAATCTCCAGCAGCAGCGACGCACGCGCCAGGCGCTTGTTGGCGTCCTCGAGCTGGAGCGATTTCTCCTCCAGCTTGCGAATGAGCGCCTCGCTGTACACCTGCATCACTTCGTTGCGCCGTGGATCGCTGCTCTCCACCCCGGGCGTCGAAACGCGGCGCGTCCGCACGGCTTCCACCTGCTCGAGCAGCACGTCCGGCTCGCAGGGCTTGAGAATGAAGGCATCGGCCCCCAGGTCCAGCGCAAGGCGCGCGTCTTTCTCCTCCGTGTAGGTGGCGGTGTACACCACGAAGGGAATGCGCTGCAACTCCGCGTCGGCCTTCCAATAGCGCAGCAGGGTGTAGCCATCCATGACCGGCATGAGCAGGTCGGAGATGATCACATCTGGCGGATGACTGCGCGCCACGACCAGTGCTTCGGCACCGTGCCGCGCTTCTTCCACCGTGTAGCCAGACCCCGAGAACAAGGCGCGGAGATAATACAGGTTCTCCGGCTTGTCATCGACGATGAGAATGTGCGTCATGAGCGGCCTCTGGTGCTTCGCACACTCTCCACGATGTCCCGGATGGTATCCACGAAGGTATCCGGATCGATGGGCTTCTCGATATAGCCGTCACAGCCCGCAGCGAGTGACTTCTCGCGGTCGCCCACCATGGCATAGGAGGTCACGGCAATGATGGGGGTGGCATCGAGTGCGCGCAGTTCACGCAGCGCACGCGCGACAGCGTGCCCGTCCATCTGCGGCAACTGGATGTCGAGCAGAATGATGTCGGGAGGATGCGACGCGGCGGCCTGCACGCCCTTGGCGCCATCAACGGCGCTCTCCACCTGGTAGCCGTGCCGCTCGAGCAGAAACGTCGCCAGATAGCGATTCTGCTCGTTGTCCTCGATCAGCAGGATGCGGGAGCTCATGCGTGACGCTGCAGGTGAAGGGGAAGCGTAACCGTGAAACTGCTGCCAATGCCCGGTGTGCTCGCTACGGTAATGTCGCCGCCAAGCAGCTCCGTCAGCCGGCGGCAGATGGACAGTCCGAGGCCGGTCCCCTCATGTTGGCGGGCGAGTCCTGAGTCCACCTGACGGAACGGCTGGAACAACGCCGGCAGATCCCGATCGGCGATGCCGATGCCGGTGTCCTGCACCACGAAGCGTACGGCGGCCACCGGGGCGTCGCTGGGTGAACGCTGCCACGCCGCATCCGTGCCCACCCGCAGGGTCACCTGCCCGCGGTCGGTGAACTTGACGGCATTCGAGAGCAGGTTGAGCAGAATCTGCTCGGTGCGGCGCCGATCGGTATGCAGCTCGGCCGGTAGCTCATCGGCCATGAGCACCAGCGCCAACCCCTTCTTTTCGGCTTGCGGCTGCATGGTGGCCATGAGGCGGTCGAGTATCGGCGACAGCGCAAAAGACTCAGCCGCGACCTCCAGTTGCCCCGCTTCGATCTTCGAGATGTCGAGCACGTCGTTGATGAGGGCCAGCAGGTGGCGCGCGCTGCCCCGCACCATTTCCATCTGACGCGCCTGCTCGTCGTTGAGCGGGCCGGCCAGTTTCTGCAGCAGGATTCCGGTGAAGCCAATGATCGAGTTGAGCGGCGTACGCAACTCATGGGACATGGTAGCCAGAAACGCCGACTTGAGACGATCCGCTGACTCCGCGCGCTCCAACGCGGCGCGCAGTTCGCGGGTACGCTGCTCAACCCGCTCTTCAAGTCCGGCGTTGAGTTCACGCAGCTGCCGCTCCTGCTCGCGTCGCTCGGTGACATCCGCGAGTGTCACGAAGGCCAGCTCGTCACCGCTGTCGAGCGATACGCAGGCGCCGGAGTAGCTGAAGATGCGCTGCCAGTCCGTGTCCTTGCGCCGGACACGCACTTCGAAGTGATCCAGCACCTCACCACGTCGCACGCGCGCGAGCGGCCAATCGGCCAAGGCCAGCGGCTCGCCTTCCACCGTGGACACCTCGAAGTACCTGGAGAAGTCCCGCTGGTGCCGACGACCGATTTCAGGATCGGCGAAACCCAGCATGCGCAGCGCGGCGGGATTCCAAAGCAGGAAGTCACCCACCGGATCGGTGATGATGAGCCCTTCGCGCAGGTTCTCCACCACCACTTCGAGGCGGGCCCGCGTGCGGTTCAGTTCCTGCTCCATGCGCTTGCGCGGCGTGACATCGATGGCTACCCCGCCCAGCAGTCGCCGGCCATCGGCACTTTGGAATGGGAACTTCACGACGTTCCACCACGCCTCCTTCCCGGCCACCACCGTTCGATCTTCGGCGATCTGCAGCGGGGCACCAGAGGCGAGCACTTGCGCATCACTCTCGCGAATGCGGGCGGCGACCTCGGATGGCACCAGGTCCGTCGCACGTTGACCGTGAAAGCCCTCGCGGTCACGCCCGAACACCTGCGTCCAGGCATGGTTCATGTACTCATGCCGTCCGTCTTCGTCGGTCACCCATGCGATGGCCGGCGCGGCGTCCATGAATGCGTGAAAGCGTGACTCGCTGTCGCGCAGCGCCTGCTCGGTGTTGGCGCGCACGATGGCAATGGAGGCCAACTGTGTGGCGATGTCCACCAGCGCGAGATGATCCTCGCGCGGCATGCCGGGCGTGCGGAAGTACATGGCGAAGGTGCCCAGCACGCGGCCCTCCGCCGAGCGAATGGGGGTGGACCAGCAGGCCCGCAGCCCGTGTGGCAGCGCGAGGTGTCTGTAGTCGGTCCAGAGAGGATCGGTGGCGATGTCCTCGACGTACACGGCGTCATCACGAAAGGCGGCGGTGCCACAGGAGCCGGCCATGGGGCCGATGGGCGCCCCATCAATGGCCGCCATATACTCGCGGGGCAGACTGGGCCCCGCACCATGACGCAGGCGCTTGCCGTCTGTCTCGAGCAGCAGGATGGAGCCCAGCATGTCCGGCATCTGCGCTTCGATGAATCGCACGATGTCGTCAAGCGACGCAGACAGCGTGGTCCCGTGGGCGACATGTTCGAGAATGCGCTGCTGCCCGAGAATACGGGCCTCGTATCGCGCGCGTTCGCGTTGTTCGCGCGCCGCCACCCGATCGAGCAGGCGGCGCAGCACCACAAACAGCAGGATGGACGTCACCGCCACAAACGACAGGCCCTTGTACACACTGAGCTGCACGAATCGATCGGCGCTGCCCGCGATCACGAGCAGCAGCTGGTCTGAAAAGGCAATCCAGAGCGCTGCGAACAGGGCGTAAACGCCCGTCACGGCCCAGACACGACGTTGGAGACGCGCGGCGAGTGTGCGACGCACTGTCAAGGCAGGAGGCGTGACCATGCCGTGATTCAGGGTGCGATTCAGCGTACGGTGGACAGTACGAGTCGAAAGCGGTTGCTGAGCCGCTGGTCGAGCGGCAGGGCGTCACCCTTGGGGGAGCGATCTTCGCGGTATGAGGTGAGGAACTGCCCCCACACCACGCGGTACGTGCCCTCCACATCGGCATACGGCCAGCGGGGCTCAACCGCGCTGCCCTGCACGCCGGCCCCGATGAGCAAGGTGAAACGCCGCGTGGCCCCGGGCGCGATGACAATGGGCTGACTGAAGCAGTTGAAGACCGGCGGCTCGAAGGCGGTACGCCACTGGCCGGCCACGAGTCGTTCGAGTTTCACCGCCGTCGCCCCTCCGCAATTGGCCACGTACACGGTGTCGTTGCGCCGGTTGGTGTACTGCATCTCCACGCGTCCCTGGTATTCCTGCGTGGTGCGCACAAGCCCATAGCTCATGGAGTCCGTCTGAAAGGCGGCGCTGGCATCCCGCTCCAGCGGCCCGTCGGTTTCCGTTGGCGCGGCGTCGCCGCCGCAGGCCACCAGCACCGCGGCGGCACCCAGTCCAGCAAGACGCCTGGCCGCCGCCACAGCGCGCCTGATCATGGCCGGGGGGCGTCAGCGCCAATCCAGTCGAACTTGTACGTCGTGTTCACGCCCGCGCCGCCACCGCCACCGGCGGCCTGCCCGGTGATGACCACCCGCGCACCGTCGCTGCTGATACCAATGTCGGCATCGGCAATGGGGTAGCAGGTCTGCAGGTGCAGATATTCGCTGCCGCCCTTGTTGCCCATCTTGAAGTAGATGAACATGCCCACCGACTCATTCTGCTTGCCGCCGGAAACCACACCGCCCACGCCGCGCTCGCCGCCGGCCGCGCCCGCACTGGTAGACATGACTGGCTTGCGTTCGGAAGGCGGCACGTAGGCTGTCATCTTGCCGATCACACCATTGCCGTCGAGCTGCGTGAACATGTACTTGGCGGCCTTGGAGCTCAACATGGTGGCCAGCACCTTGTCGATGTCGCCCGGTTGCACAAATACGCCGTGCTTGCCCTTGTCGATGGCCACACCGCCTGTCCCACCCATGAGCGTGTCGTAGGTGATGGCGGTCTTCTCGGACGAATCGTAGGACATGGAGTGAATGCCGGAGTGTCCCTCCGGCGCGCCGTTGCCGGTGGAACGGCCTTCACTTGCCTGGCGCAGCTCCTTGACGATGGCGGCCCGCGACTTGATGTCGCTCTTGGCCACGAGACGGTTGTACCAGGACACGCAGGTATTGGGCATTCGAGCTCCGGGACGGGCGAGGGGACGGGGTGGGACGGATGCAAGTCCGCTTCCCTCAAAATGCACGGGGGACCGAGGCCGCGCGATTGCCCAATCGCCTCCGCGCTAAGGAATCTCTGATTAAGTAGT